>JBKJSI010000762.1:0-8063 GCA_046595915.1 Pirellulaceae bacterium | reverse complement strand
GATTGCTCCCTGCCGAATTGACCGTCCTTCAAAGACGCTCATTCGGCGGCGCAAATCCCGTGCCAATTCCGGAGATGTCTTACAGTCCAAAGGAGGACTTGTGTATAAATGACAGGTTGCGGGGCTAGGTTCGCTGCAAGTCGTTTGCCTGCAACAGATTCTCGTGGTTCAAAAGTAGGCTTCCCGGTGACTTCGGAAGTCGATTTCGTTCGAACCAGCACTGTTGCAACGATTGGTGACGATCTTGAGGGCGTGTGCGAGGATTTTCGGATAAACTAGTAGCGATTCATTTCCGGTGGCAATATTGACAGAAGGAGAATGAAATGCGACACGGTTTTCTCTGCGCTACGATTCTGATCGGTGTTGTCTTTGCTGCGGGCAAGTCGGGTGCTGACGATGCCAAGAAGGATTCTGAAAAGATTCAAGGACTTTGGGCAGCTGTTACTTATGTTCAGGATGGTGAGGGAGGCAAGGAACCTGGCCCTCTAGCAGACTCACCGATTAAGTGGGTGTTCAAAGGCGAGAAGATCACGCTCCTTGCAGACGTAGAGGAAGGTCATCTCATGGGATCGTTCAAACTGGACCCCAGCAAGACGCCAAAGACGATTGATTTAACCTTTCCACCTGCGGCTGGAGACAAGAAAGACCAGACGATACTCGGCATTTACAGGTATGACGGGGACACTTTCACAATTTGCTACCAGCCGGACGGAGGAAAACGGCCAACAGAGTTCAAGTCGAAAGCGGGATCGAAGACTATCTTGGCTGCCTTCAAACCGTTGAAGAAATGAGTCGCAGCCAGATTCACCGGCGGTTATCGAATTAACCGCCAGTCATTCCGTTCGGCCTCCCTCGCCACGGTAAATAGAGCGAATCCGACATGACAAGCGATTCCGCAGCGAAAATTGGGAGATGGGGTTTGGCTGTTGCATGCCTCTCCCTTGTCGCAACGTCGCCCCTGATGGCCCAAGAAGCTGGGCCACCTCAAGGTGAGGGTGTTTCGACAATGAAAACTGTATTATTGTTTGGAATCATGGTGTCGATTCTTATCCCACTTGGGTTGTTGCTCTGGGGGATCAAGCAGCCGTTGGCATGGATTGTCGTCTCCTTCCTTGCCATTGCCGCCGGAGTCGGGTGTGCTGCCTACGGGAGCATAATGTATTTGATGTACTTGAATTCAAACCCGCCACTGCGTCGTTGGGAGGTCCAAGAATTATCTATCTTCTTCTCTGCCGGGTTAGGGTCCACAGTTGCTGGCATCGTATTGCTGGTCGTTGGACTGCTGCGATACCGGAAGTGTTCGGCAGCGAAAAGTTAGACATTCAGGGAAGCATTACGCAGCCTGAACAAGCCGCCTGATGTGTGGCTCCCACTCGGCGACGGAGGACAGGAAAAGTTCAATAGCCGTCTTGTCGCCCCGACGAATGGCCTGGGTAATTCTGTGCCCACATTCGAATCCGCAAATCACCTGCGGCACGGGGGGTTGGAGCAGCGGAGTGTTGGAAGCGTTGCCGATCCGTTGCCTTCACGAAATCCATTGCAGGACAACACGTCCTGCGACGTCAATCCTATTCGACGCCCAGCTCTCGAAGTAACTCGATGATTTCCCGATAGGCCTCGGGAGGAGGGAGATCTTCGAAGTCACCGGCCAATCCGCGCTGCGCGAGTTCCATGGCGCGGGACGTATCAGCGCCTCGTTCAATCAGAATCCGGATGATTCTCTTGTGGCGATGGACGATCGCGCTGGTAAGCGGCGTCGCGCCGTAATCCTGTTCGCGTCGCTCGATCTGGGCGCCATGGTCCAGCAGCCATTCGAGAATCTCCGGCTTGTCTTCGTAGATGCACCCGTGCAATGAAGGTGGAATGTCATCGACGCCTTCGAGCTGATCGGGATCGTTGGCCAGTATCTGCTCTGCGAGCGCGTGATTCTTGGCGGCGACCGCGTTCCAGAGTGAAGGCTTCGGGGGTGGGGCCGGGTACTGCTCGGCGGAAGGACAGAACTCCAGCGGTCGGATCCGTGCGGCCGCCAGACGAAATCCGCTGTACCGGCCAGCCGAGTAAAAGGTGCGCGCGGCAGCGCGACACTTCTTTGCTGTATTGAAGTAGCTGCCGCCGCGAGCTGCTCGTAACTGGTGGCTCACCCACAACCAGTCCTGACACATTTCCCACACGTTGCCCAACATGTCATAGAACCCCCAGGGATTGGGAGATTTCTGGCCGACCGGATGCGGTCGGTCTTCCGAGTTTCCCAAATGCCAGGCAATGGAATCCAAGGGGCCGTAGGCAGCGCCGGAAGTCCCCGCTCGGCACGCATATTCCCATTCCGTTTCGGTGGGTAACCGATACTCCCAATCCTCGCTCAGAATCCCCGCATCCCGATCGATCTGGGTGAGTTTGGCGCAGAACTCAATGGGCCCTTTGGACCAAACCGAGTCGACGGGTACGTCCCCGACGGTTGGATGATTTGCCATTTGCCTTGAAAAGTCGGGCATCACCCGAGCGAACTCGCTTTGTGTCAACGGCGTGGCGCCAAGATAAAACTCGTAGGGCAGCGTGACCTCACGCTCGCCTTCCCAATACTGGCGCCCCACTTCATCCTTGGGGCTTCCCATGATGAATGAACCAGGAACTACCCCAATCAGGCGTGCCCCGCAGGAGCTAGTCAATTCGGATTTCATTCGAGGTCTCGTCGAACTCAAGGATCGTTAGAGAACTCAATCTCCCCAACTTCGTCCGATAATAAGCCGCGCGCCCAAAAATTCATCCCCATACAACCGACTTCTGCCCCCTGGGTTCGCTGCGTTAAAAACTATTGAAAACAATTTGTAAACCGCCCGCAATCAAATTGCATCTGCAACCGCGCCCGAAATTCGCCACCAACCGCCACCGAGAAAAGCAACACCGAGCGCCCGCCACCGTCGCCACCAACCACCAACTCTCCCCGCACGCCCCCAACTTGCCCAACGAACTTGACCAAGCTCCCTGTGTGTGGCCAAGTTGGGCCGATTGGGCGCATTCGCAAAAACAAGCCTTTTTTCAATTCCCCCGTCGCCTCGAGAGACGTCCCCCAAAAAACCGCCCCTCCAACCCACCTAAACCCCCACCCGTAAACCAAAATCCGCCCCAAAAATCCCGCCCAGGAGCCCAAAATCCTTTCAGATTTCGACCCACTTCGCGCTTGGAAGTGTTCCTAGATACCGATAAGCTATGGAAGCTTCGGATTTGTAAGTAGGCGACGTTTGCAAATCCGCCCAAGCCCGCGCGACGATCTAGTACTAGCCCGAGCAAGAAAAGCTCAACAGCCAGGAGCCTGTGTCATGGGTGAAGCCGTTCGTGAACGCCTAATGCCAGTCAGCCGACGACAAAGATTCGTCCGCGCCGCCATCTTCGCCGCCTGGGGACTTCTCCTCGCCGGCGGCATCGTCCTCCTCGCCGCCCTCGCGAGTTGGCTGAGGCTGAGCCAGTTCAGCGTCCTGCAAATGCTAGCGGTCGCAGTCGCCGCGCCCGTCGCTGCGTATGTCGTCGGCCTCCTCTGGAACCAGCCGCTACACCGCGCCGCGGTCGCCGTCGACAAGCACTATCAACTCAAAGACCGCGCCGCCACCGCGCTCGAGTTCCTAGCCAAACCCGCCCACACGCCCGCCCACTCGCTCGCGATCCGCGATACGGTCGAGCATCTTTCGCAAGTCCAGCCCCGCGAAGTCGCGCCGCTCCGTATGCCGAAAGTGCTTCCCTACTCCGTGGTGCTAACATCGCTCGCGTTCGTCGCGTTCTACTTCGCCGCGCCGGTCGAACAAGTCCAAGCCGGCCCCGCCGCGCCGCTCGAAGTCGTCGTCGCCCAAGCCGACCGCGTCACTGAGGAACTCAAGGCCCTCGAAGAGTTCGCGAAAGAAGAGCAGAACAAAGAGCTCGAAAAGCTCGTCGAGGAAATGAAAAAGGCCGCCGAGGAAATGAAAGACCCCGGCGTCGACATCCGCGAGGCGATGGCCAAGCTCTCCGAAATGCAGGCCGTCCTCCAAGCCGAACAGACCAAGCAACAAGCAGGCGAGTCCGAAGCAAATCTCAAGGCCGTCGGCGAAGCCCTCGCCCTCGCGGAACCGCTCGCCGAAGCAGGCAAAGCACTCGCCAACGGCGAACATGACAAAGCCGCCGAGAAGCTCGAAAAAGCCGAAATGCCGCAGCTCGATCGCCAGACAGAAAAGGCCCTGAAAGAAAAGCTCGAACAAGCCGCCAAGAATATGGAAAACGGCCCCAACGGCGAACTCAGCGACGCCGCCGCGAAAATGGCCCAAGGCGTCGGCAGCCAAGACGGCTCGAAGTTCAAGGAGGGCGCCGCCAAGCTCGCCGGCGAAGCCAAGAAGCAAGGCAAACGCAAAAAGCTCTCCGACCTGCTCATGAAGCAATGCAACTGCCTCGGCGAATGCAAGAGCGAGTGCGAATGTGAAAGCAAGTCTGACGCGATTTCCAAAAAGCCAGGCGGCAAAAAAGCCGGCACAGCAAAAGGCGGTAACGAGCCCGGCGACAAAACCGCCAACCTCGGCGGCAAGCAAGAACAGCGCCTGACCGGCAAGCATTCCGACCAAGGCGAAATGGAAGTCGAAACCACCAGCTCGCCCGAAGGCAAACAAGACGCCCAGCGCGAGTACCGCCAAAACTTCAGCAAGTACAAAAAGATGAGCGACTCGGTCCTCGAATCGGAGCCGATCCCGCTCGGCCACCGCCAGACGATCCGCAAGTACTTCGAGTCAATCCGCCCGAGCGGCGAAGAAACGGATAAGACGATCGACGGCGGCAAACCCGCCGCGAAGCAATAACGGCTGATCGGCATCAAGAAAACCCAAATCGCGGGCGCCCCAAAAAGCGCCCGCGATTTTTTTTGCCCTATCCTAAGCACCATCTGGCTCGCGCCGCGCCCAAGGGGGGGTCTATGCAATTCTTCGAGAAACTTCATTCCGCTCAAGTGCGACTGCAATTCCTGCCGAAGCGTTAAACTCCCACTGATCGCCACGCTTTTGCACGGAGCACGCATGATGCGCAGGATTCACTCAATTGCGCTGGCGCTGCTAGCGCTGGCATCGGCGCTGTTACTCGGCGAATCAGCGGCCCGCGCGCAAGGAACCTGGCTTTCGGCAGCGGGCCCGGTCAATCGCAGCATGGGTGGCGCGTCGACCGCAGCGCCGATCGATGCGATTGGCGTCTCCTATTGGAATCCCGCCGCGAGCTCGGGCCTGGCCAAAAGCGAATTGTCCTTCGGCATGGATGAGCTCTACTCGAATCACTCGATTTCCTCGACGCTGGGGCCATTTTCCGGCACGACGCAGTCCGAGAATGGCTTCTTCCCGATTCCCACCCTGGGTTGGGTTCAGCACGTGGACGAAACCCCGATCTCACTCTGCCTATTCGTAGGCGGCGTCGCGGGATTCAAGACGACAGTCAACGCCGATCCGACCAATCCGATCCTCGGCGCCTTCGGGAGGATTTCCTCTGAAGCGACCTTCATGCAAGTCGCGCCAGCGATTTCGATCGCCGTCACCGAACAGCTTTCGCTGGCAGCGGGACCGACGATCACGCAAGCAGAGCTCGGAGCGGAGCCCTTTATTTTCGATTCGCCGAATCTGGATGGAAGTTATCCTTCCGCGAGGGCGAGTCGCTATCACTTCGGCGGCGGGGGTCAGTTCGGCGCCTACTACAACGCCAGGGACTTCCACCTGGGGGCGTCGCTGAAGACCCCGACGTGGATGGAGAAGTTTCGCTTCTTCTCGCAAGACGCAACCGGCGCCGCGCGGGTCGTGAGCGCGGATATCGACTTGCCATTGATCTCTTCGGTGGGCGGCGCCTATTCGGGGATCGACCGATTTCTCTTCGCGCTCGATGTGCGCTACTTTGACTACGCCAACACGGCTGGGTTCGGCGATAGCGCCACGTTTGATGCGACAGGTCGCGTCAATGGCTTGGGCTGGCGCAGCGTTGTCGCGGTGGCAGGCGGTGTGCAGTGTGAACTGACCGAAAACATCACGCTTCGCGGCGGCTACACCTACAATCAGAATCCGATCAGCAATGCCGACACGATGTTCAACCTCGCGGCGCCGCTCTTCTACGAACATATGGTGAGCGGCGGCGGGTCGTGGCTGCTCGTGGAAAACGTCTCGCTCAACGCGGCCGTATCTTACTACTTACCCAAAACGATCACCGGCCCGGTGATCTTACCTGGCGTTGCACCTGTGCCTGGATCGTCTGTCTCGCAGAGTCTCGATGTGTACGTGGCGAGCGTGGGGATCTCGGTAAGGTACTAGTGCGTGTTTTATGGCGTTTCGGCTGAAACATCCGCTCTGATGGATGATTTCAATCTACGGCCCTTGCGATCTACAATGGTTCGGCAAATCGCATCGCTGCGATTTGCGAATCCACTCTTCGCACGCGAGGCCGGAGTTCGTTATGAAGCGGTTTTGTTCCCTCGTCACCGTAGTCAGTCTTGTAAGCCTTGCCGGCGCCATGGAGCCTTCCGATTGCTTGCTTCTTGCCCAAGAGAAGTCGGCGCCGAGCGTGGTTACCTTCACGACGAAGGAAGACCATCAAAACATGCTCAACCAGCTGGGGATCACCAAGCTGCGGCCGGGTCGGGATGGCAACAATAAGTCGGCGCCGAACGCGGCGAATTATGACGAGGCGCTTGCGAATCCTTATCCCCAATTGCCGGAACTTCTAGTTTGCAATGACGGCACTGTCGTGAAGGGCAAAGAAGAGTGGGTTGCTAAGCGTCGTCCTGAGATCGTGGAGCTATTTGAGGGGGAAGTGGTTGGACGGATTCCCGCGGAAACACCCAAAGTGACTTGGAATGTCCTTGAAGAGAAGGAAGTGACATTTGGCGGAGTTGCCGTGATCGAGCGAAAACTGGAAGGCGTCGTCGACAACTCTCGCTGTCCGGCGATCGATGTCAAGATTTCGCTTCGGGTGGGCTATCCGAAGGATGCTGAAAAGCCGGTTCCCACGCTGATGATGTTTGCGTTTAGCTTTGGACCGCCGCGCGGGGCGCCGGCGCCGCCGGGTGGGCGCCCGCCGGGAGTGTCGCGCGAAGAGATCTTGGTGAAGGCGGGTTGGGGCTACGCTTTTCTGAATCCGACTTCGGTGCAGGCCGATGATGGGAAGGGGCTGACGCGCGGCATCATTGGGCTCGTGAATTTGGGTCAGCCGCGCAAGCCTGAGGATTGGGGATCGCTTCGTGCTTGGGGCTGGGGCGCATCACGGGCGCTCGACTACCTCGAGACCGTTTCGGCGATTGATGCCAAACGAGTTGGGATTGAAGGGGTATCGCGGTATGGCAAAGCAGCGCTGGTGACAATGGCGTTTGATGAGCGCTTTGCGGCCGCGCTGATCGCTTCTTCGGGCGAAGGGGGCGCGAAGCTTCATCGGCGGAATTTTGGCGAGGCGGTTGAGAACTTGACGGGCTCGGGCGAATATCACTGGATGGCGGGCAACTTCATCAGGTATGGAGCGGCAGAGTCTAGCTTTGGAAGCAAAGATGCTAACGATATTCCGGTTGATGCTCATCAGCTGATCGCGCTTTGCGCGCCGAGGCTTACTTTCATTAGTTACGGCATTCCGGAAAAAGGGGACGCCCACTGGCTCGATCAGCAAGGCAGCTACATGGCGACCGTCGCTGCGCAACCGGCCTTTCGACTTTTAGGAGCGACGACACTCGGTGTTTCGGATGACTACAACATTGAAAAAATGCCGGCGGTGAATGTCGATTTGCTTGCTGGAGAACTCGCCTGGCGACAGCATGATGGCGGGCATACGAGTGGTCCCAATCTGCCGCATTTTCTGCAGTGGGCTAATAGGAAATTTGCTGAAACAACGCACAACGCTAAGCCGTAGGAGATTTGCGGTCCTACTGCATCCGGGTTGGAGACGTTGGGGAATTGCTGATGGCTCGCACTTCTGTTTTCACTTTTGCTCTTGCGATGGTTATTGAATTTGCGACTAGCGTTGTTGCGAAAGATTATCAAGTCGCTAGCGATTTGGAGTTTGCTCGTGCTTTGGCCGATGCTAAGGCGGGTGATTGC
>JBKJSI010000552.1:0-7750 GCA_046595915.1 Pirellulaceae bacterium | reverse complement strand
CGCGCGTTTTCGTACTCGTACTCCTAATTCCTTCTCGTACTCGAATTCAGGGCCAACGGCCTGTGATATCGTAGCCAGGGTCGGAGCAGTACTCTGCGTAGGCCCTGGTACACGGTCACCAACCAAGTCAAAGGGCTGAAGGCCCGAGATAATCCTTGGGTTGCGGGCAACGCCCGCGTTAGGTTTCGAAAACAAAACGCCAAGCGACGATCCTCTCACCAAAACACTACCCGTTCTGTTTTCTAAACACGACGGGGTTCAAAGCAAACCGAGTTGGAAAAGGGGTGCCTGGGGTCGGATTGTCACACAAGACTTTGCTTTCTGAGCCCGCTCAACCGACAATCCGCCCCCAGTGCCCACAAAGGTGACTCAGCAGCAAGGAAGCCAACATGAATCCCACCTATGACCTAATCATCCTCGGCTCTGGAGGCGTAGGCAGCGCCGCTGCTTATCACGCCGCCAAACGCGGCCTGCGCGTTCTCGCGCTCGATCGCTTTCCACCAGGCCACGACCGCGGCAGTTCGCATGGCCAAACACGCATCATCCGCCAAGCCTATTTCGAACATCCCGACTACGTCCCGCTGCTCTTTCGCGCCTACGACCTGTGGCGCGATCTCGAACAAGTCACCGGCCAGTCGCTACTCCATATCAACGGCCTCATTCAAATCGGCCAACCGAGCGGAGAAGTAATCGCCGGCGTCAAAGAGAGCGCCCGCCGCTGGAATCTCCGCGTCGAATCGCTTCCTGAAAAAGACCTCACAGCCCGTTTCCCGCAATTCAATCTCCCCGAAGGCTGCGAAGCCCTCTATGAAGCCCAGGCCGGCGTCCTTCGCGTCGAAGACTGCGTACTCGCCCACGCCAGCGCGGCCAAGTCGCACGGCGCCGAGTTTAAGGGCGGCGTAACCGTGAAGTCCTGGCGCAAAGAAGAGGCCATCGTGCGCGTGATGACCGATCGAGGCGAATTCCTAGCCGGCCAAGCCATCATCACGCCCGGCGCATGGGCCAGCGACCTACTCGGCCCGATCGCCGCTCCACTGCGAGTACTTCGAAAACATTTGCACTGGTTCACCGTCGAGCAAAACGCCCATTTGCCTTGCCCCAGCTTTCTCTACGACCTCCCCCACGGCTGCTTCTACGGAGTTCCAAACCTGGGCGGCCTGGACCTCAAGATCGGCGAACACTCCGGTGGGTCCATTGTCGAAGACCCGCTACTCGATGACCGCGTCAAAGAAACCGACGACGAAATCCGCGTCATGGCCTTCGTCGCCAAGCAGTTGCGCGGCGTTGCCACCCGCCCAAACGCCCACAAAACCTGCTTCTACACAATGAGCCCCGATCAACACTTCATAGTCGGCCGTCACCCCGACGCCGAAAACGTCGCCTTCGCCGCCGGCCTCTCCGGCCATGGCTTCAAATTCACCGGAGTCCTCGGCGAAGCCCTCGTCAGCCTGGCCCTAGGCGAACCCACTCCAGTCAACATCGATTTCCTAAATCCAGACCGAACGAAGTAGCCCGCTCGCGCCGCGCCCGGTGAAAAATGACTCCGCACACCCCCTAAGTGGAGCCTTGCCATGAATCCCTACTTTTCGCCGATCGCAATCACACGCCACTCCATTAGCTACAAACTATTCATCACTTACTTCATAAACATCCTGGCCATTCTCGCCCCCAAGGATCCCCAATAGTTGCTTTTCGCCTACGGGAAACCAACATCCAACTTTCCCCTCACCAACCGCGCCCCTCAACCGTGCCCCCAACTCCCCGTGTGATGGCGCATAGGGCATCCTAGGCCAGCTTGGAAAAACAAGCCTTTTTTGCAAGCCGCCGCAGGGCGCAGTTGGAGACACCGCAATCAGGCCAACCAATCAGGCCAGATTTCCCCGTGAGATGGCCAGTTTGGCCCGATAGCCAGATTGGAAAAACAAGCCCTTTTTCACTGCCCCCTCCCGCTTCCTGGCTTCAAAGCCGGTTGCACGTTAGCCTAAGTCAGGAAACAGAGATTCCGCCCGCAACCCAAAAGGGCAGGGCAGGGGAGGGGGCATGAAAACAACCTATCCGTTCATCATCCTCGCGCTGGCCATCGCCGCGCCCGGCGAGTCGTTCGCGCAGAACCCGCGGCTCGGCCAGCAACAAAGCCAGGGCCAAAACCCCCAGGCCATGATGCAGGAGATGATGAAGCAACAGGAAAAAATGTTCCGCGCGATGATGGGCGGGCGCGACGAGATTACCGACGCCCAACTCGCGAAAGTGAGCGTCACGCTTGAAGAGGAAAAGAAATTTGGCAAGCAAGTCACCGACTATTACTTGGGCACGCTGAAGAACAAAGGTTTTGAACTCGTCGAGAGCGGGAAGGAAGTGGAGTACCTGCGCGACTTGCTCGATGCGATTCGTGAAAAGAACAACATCACCAAGAAATACAAAACACTGCGGGTGATTCTAGCCGAGGCGCCGGAAGTCGAGGCGATGACGATTGTAGGCGGCGTAATTGTCATTCACCGCGGGCTGCTCGATTTCGTTGAGAATGAAGCGGAACTCGCAGGCGTGATGGGGCACGAGCTATCGCACCTGGAGCGAAGTCACCTCACAAGGCCGATCCGGCGTGCGAAGTACCTTGAGAAAAACGTCGCCGGCGGCAGCGGCTTTTCAATGGATAAGCTGTCGGCGATGTTCGACGTGATGCGCGATCAATTCATGAAACCATTTCGGCCCCAGGATGAAGCCCAAGCTGATCGCGATGGGGCGACTTGGATTTATGCCTTGGGATATGACCCCCGGGCTCTAGCGAGAATGTTCGCCCGCGTCGGTCGCAAGAAGGATGCCGCCGGCGCGATGACGATTCCCTTTTTCCAAAGTCACCCGGCTTATGGCGAGCGGGAGCGCGACATCATGGCGATCTACGACGACCTGCAAAAGAAGAAGCCGAAGAAGAATCTCGAACTAGGCGTGCAAAACCTCGCCGACCGCGAGCCGCTCTTCGGAAAAAATCTCCGCCAAAGGGCGCCGTAGAAATTCGTATTGCGTGGGGTGGGTAAAACGCTTGATGAAATGCCGCCCGCAAAGCTTGGGTGCGTGCTTTTCGTAACCAAAGCGGGCCAGCATGCGATCTGTGAGTCGCAGGTTCGAAGCATCGCAAACGATGGCGTCGCTTCGCTTGATCTTCGCGATCTCGTCGAGCGCTTTTAATGCGGCCTGCACAGTCGCGAGACTCGTTCCTGTGCTCGAAAGCAAATACGCCAGCGTCAAATAGCCCGGGCAACTTCGCGGCTCATTGAAATAGACCCAGCAGCGATCTTCCTTGCGACGCCAATTCCTCGCGAACCGATCGAACCATGCTTCCGGTAGCGATGCGAGTTTGGGAAGCGGCCGAAAGTGAATGGCCGTTAGCGCTCCCCGCTGAGAGTCAACGACGCCAAATCGCCGACAGCGCACGACTTCCGTCGCGCTATCGATGTTCGTAATCGATTCCCAGGGCCGGTGCATTGCGGATCGCCTCAGGCTTGGAAAAAGCCACACACAAATATGGCTTACGCCATGCTCGGCGGGGGCGCCGGATGTAACGGTTATGCGGCGCTAGGCCTCGCTACGCATCATTTCATAAAGCAAAACGCCTGCGGTCACTGAAACATTGAGGCTGTCGACGTTGCCTCGCATCGGAAGGGAGATCGGTGTGATTTCTTTGCCCGTCCAAGCTGCATTGAGGCCCTCCGCTTCGCTGCCCAGCACCACAGCAGTTCGGCCGGACCAATCGACCTTGCGATAATCGGTCGCACCATCGACTCGTGCTGCGAGGATCTTGAATTGGTGCTCGTGGAGCCAGTGGAGTGTTTCCGCAGTCGTTGCTGAGGCGAGGGGCGTCGAGAAGAGTGCGCCTGCGCTGGCTCGGACGACGTTGGGATTGAAAACATCGGTGGCTGCATCGGCCAGGATGACCCCATCGATGCCCGCGGCATCAGCGGTGCGAAGGAGGGCGCCGACGTTGCCTGGCTTTTCGACGCCGACGGAAACGCAAACCCGCTTCACATGACTGGCGGTTAGTTTTTCCAGCGTGAGCGAAAACTGCTTTGCCACCGCCACCACGCCATGTCGACGCTCACCGTAGCCGAGCTTGCTAAATGCGCCTGGCGAGACGGCGAATTGCCGAATGCCCAGGTTTCCCGGTAGCTCGAGCGAAACTTCGCATTCAAAGACTTCGGTGATCTCGATTCCGGCGTCGAGTGCTCGGCGGATTTCGCGGTCGCCATCGATCAGAAAAAGTCCGCTCGTGTCTCGCTCTTTGCGTTCGCGCAGTTCCGCGGCGGCTTTGATTCGCGGATTCTTGGCGCTTGTAATTGCTGGTTCCATGCGGCCATTGTAGTCGCCGATTCGCCATTAAGGCGGCGGGGCACGAACCCGCTATTGTCCGACCGTTGCGGAGCTTGCCAAAACATGCTGAGGCGGCTCTTCCGCCTTTTTCTCTGGCGCCACAGGAGCTTCGCCGGAGGCTTGTTTCACCGCGTCGCCCGCAGGCGCCACAGTTGGAGCCGCGTCCGAGAGTCGCGTTGAAGCGCCCTTGGCGGTGGCTTCAGCAATCATTTCAGGCGTATGTTCAATGCGAGCTCGCTTGAGGGCGGGGAAAACGTGCGAATGGTCAAAAGTCACCTTGCCGAAACTCGAACTTCGAACTTCTTTGTCGTCCGATTCCACTTTTTCGAGTTTCTCTTCACCGCCAAAAATCCGCCATCGCCGAGATTTCTTGCCGTCCTTGTTTTTGGGCCATGGCCCCGCTCCGAGCAGCCAGGTGTTCGCGGAAGTCGTTTTGGCCAGAGACACACCAGATTGCCACAAGGGCTCGCGGGTTTTGGCGTCATAGGCAAAGAGGGCGACTTTCGCCGCGCCGTCATTCTGCGTCCGCTTGGCGAGTGAGATTTCGGGAATCGCGGGAATTGGCGCTCCTGCGCCCATCACGGTCGCCGCCGAACTCAGTGCATTGCTCGCCGGCAAGCCGTAAGTGATTTCATGTGCATCCGCGCCGAGTGTGCCGACTCGCGCTTCGATAATCACTTCGGCTTCTTCGCGTTTATCGAACAGCAAACAGCCATCGGCCATCATTTGCTGACGAACCGAACTAATCATATAGCCATCATGGACACAGCCATATTGCTTGCCATCGCGGATGAACGTGGTATCCACAAAAACCTTCTTGCCGGCCAGTGGCGAGAAGTCAAGTTTCTGAACCGCTTCATCGACGGCATTCGAAAGTAGCAATTGCTCGGTCGCCGTATACGACTTGAGCTGCCCACAGCCCGCGCTCAAAAGCAGAGCGAGCAAGGAAACAAAAACGAAAGTGGATGAGCCAAGGGGGCGGCTCGAAAGGCGGGAGTGCATGGCGGGATTCCTCTTGCGAGTCAACCTTCCTATCGGTCAACGCATAAGCGGCGGTTAATGTATTCGCCCTTAACTTCTGCCAACATTGCTAGCAATTGCAACGACGCATGCGATCGCATCTCCGCAAGGAATGCGAGCGCAGCAGGGCAGGGCAGGGCGGTTACAAAAAACGCGGCGACGGCTAACCCGCCATCCGACTTGGCTGCGCTAAAGCCAGCGCAGGCGCTTCGATCGAATACTGCATCAAGTATGCGTCTTCGGTGGTGTCATCGTAAAAATCACGCAGCACCGAGATTGCTTTGAAACCGCGCTGACGGAAGAAGAGCTGCGCCGAGAGATTGGTCTCGCGCACTTCGAGCATGATTCGGTTGCGTCGTTGGCTCGAAAGCTTATTGATCAGCTTATCGAGCATCTGCCCGCCGATGCCGCGACGGCGTGCTTCATCCGCGACTGCGAAATTCAAAAGGTGCAGTCGATTGCGGTGCAGTTCGTAGATCATGAACCCGAGCAACTCTTCGCCCGATTCCGCGACCATCCCGATGCAGTTGCGCTGACGCAAGCAACGAAAGAAATCTTCTTCGGCCCAAGGGAACTCAAAGCTGCTCTGTTCGATCCCGAGAACTTGCGGCATATCGCGCCGGATCATCCACCGCACATGAATCGCCAAGCGGCTTGCATTTTCAACGGCCATTCGGAAGCGCTCCTTCGCTAGCAGCTTGATACTCAAGTCCGGGAAAAATCCCAGTCCGCCCTGCAGCATCAAGCCCCGCTTACCTGCATCGAGTACGAATCAACGGGGGCGCGGAAATCTAGCAAAGGTAATCGCGCCCGCCAATACGAACGTTGAGTTATTCAACCCGGCTGTGCTTCAAGATAGGAGTTGGACTCGGCCCCAAATCCCTATGGACAAAGAAGTTAAGTCAAAAACGGCGACTTGAGATAAGAACCACCGTCGATTTTGAAACCGGGGGACGCACGTTACATCGCCAAGAAGAATAAGCTACTTCGCTGATGTGCGGACCATGCAGCCGTCTCGCGACATTTAGTCATGAAGCGAGAGCAAAAGGAGTTTCTTAGGTTAGTCAGCACGGTAAATCGCCCCATCGGCCGAGAAGTCTCTTGTCAAAGCGACCCATCGTCGTCAATTTGGCTAAGACGATGATTACGATGTCCTGCTCGCACCGACAAAAAACGCTGCGGCTTCGCTCCTCTGAGTTCGCCCGATTGAATTCAAGCATGTCTTCTCTGTGACCTACACATTTAGAAGCCCCAAAAGGGTGTACGCAAACATTGTTACCTCAAGAAAAGAAAGAAAACGCGGCGCCGCTTCGCGTTCTTGTCGTCGACGACAATAGCGACGCAGCAACGATGCTCGCGCTAGTCGTGAAGATTCTCGGCAACGAAGTCCGCAAGGCGGCGGATGGAGTTGAAGCGATCCGCGTCGCCGAGGAGTTCAAGCCCGAACTGATCCTGATGGATATCGGGATGCCCCTGATGAATGGTTATGAGGCCGCCCGCCACATCCGGCAGCAGCCTTGGGGCACAGCCATGACCTTGGTGGCGCTGACCGGTTGGGGCCAAGATGAAGACCGCCGCAAAGCCAAGGAGGCGGGGTTTGATCACCATCTCGTCAAACCTGCCGAACCCACTGAGCTTCAGCGCCTGCTCAACAAAGTGAAGGGCGAGAAGCAGAATTAGGCCCTTTCGCAATCAAAATCGCTTTTGACTATACTCGGAAGGGAATTTGGCCGAGAAATCGCAGACGAAAATCGCTCTAACATGTTACGGCAAAAGGTTTTCTATTCCGGCAACGTGCAGGGAGTTGGCTTCCGACAGGCGGTGGCTTGGCTCGCCAGGGACTTCCCAGTCGAAGGCTGGGTGCGAAATCTGCCCGATGGCCGGGTCGAACTTGCCGTTCAGGGGGATTCTGCGGTCGTTAAACGGCTTTTGGCCAAGATTCTCGTCGACACCCCAGGGCGAATTCAAACCTCCGAAGAAGGCGAATGGACCTCACCACTCACTAGCCCTGGTTTTCGGGTTCGATATGACCTAAACCCCTAAAATTCCACATTTTGAACCAATTCCGCGTCGCGTCGTAGATCGTAAATCCCGTCCTTCTCGCGACGCTCTCATTCCGATCATAAATCCTTGAAATGACGTCTCTTATGGATCTCTCCCCGCTGCTCGCCGCTGGCGATTTTGATCGCTACTACATCTCGCTTACGGCGATTTGGATCTTCGGCTCCGGAGTCCTCATTGGCGGCGCGTTGCTGCTGGTGGTTTGGCTGCTCTCGCTGCTGCTCTCGGTGATTCCAGGACTTCGCACCCTCGCCGAAAATCGCCTCGCCGCCCTCGCTGGCGTCGTGGTTCTTGGAGCCGGACTGGC
>JBKJSI010000472.1:0-3647 GCA_046595915.1 Pirellulaceae bacterium | reverse complement strand
TATGAATGACGCCGCCGATGTTTTGGTTTGGCATTTTTTCAATTGCATGCGAGGGGCTGCTGCGACGCCTTATTGTAGGGGGGTGGTCTAGGTTCGGCGCGGGTGCGGCTGTGCGGGATCGAAAAAGCCCTTGTTTTTCCAACCTGGCCTAGCTAGCCCCACGCGCCCCCTCTCAGAGGTTCTGGGGCGCGGTTGGGAGCCCAAAGCGGCAAGGTTGGGTTTACAAAGCACTTAGGTTCAGCGCATTGGAAAAGGGCTTGTTTTCTCAATGCGGCCAATTGGGCCAACCTGGCCGCACTCGGGGAAATTTGGCCGGATTGGTGAAGCACGCAACGAATGAGCGGCTGATTTCATTCTTGCCGAGTCACTCGCGCCCTTAGGCGAACGATTTGCGAGCAAGTTTTTCTTGTTAAGGGGCAGTTGTGCCGCCGGCGGGGGCGATGGTGGGGCCGCCGATTTGGTAGCGGGTTTGGGGCGTGACCTTGAGCAGCAGGAAGTAGCGAAAGCCGTTTTTTAGGTGTTTCGGCGAGAGGGGGAGGATGGTGGTTTTGCCAGGGAGGTGGAGCAGCGTGTGAGTCAAAACGGGGGCGTCGACGTCGTGGTCGGCGAAGAAGTCGACCTTGGTTTGTAAGTTTGCGCCCCTGCCCTGGGTTGCGAATCGGATATTGTACTCGGCGCTATTTTTTGAGTCGGTTGTTGGTGTTCCATCTAATCCAGGGATTGGACCGAGATAGAAACCGAAGTCGGCGGGGTAGTCGCTGGTCAGCTTGGGTTCATTTATGGTGCGCCAGCCTTGTTGATTGAGTGGACGGCCAATCGCGGGGTTGTCCCAGTCTTCGATATTGGGGATTTGCGAGATGTCGGCGGTTGAGGGGATTTTCAGGATCATAAGGTCGTATTCGAGGATGACGGGATTGGGTTTTTCTTCCCGCTGGGCGTACATGAGGAACGCGCCGGGGAAAAAGCCCAGGAAGAGGAGGGAGATGTACGCCATCCGGGAGTAGAACGGGCTGTTCGTGAATGGGTTTGCGGACATTTAGTTCTTTGACTGCGGGGTTCGTGACCTCGTTGCCGTGACCGTTGGCGCCGACTGCGTACTGCTTACGACCCTCACGGTCACCGCTGCATAAGTGCGTCCGCTGGTTGCGCTGTCCACCGAGGAAATTGAAAAACATCTTCTCTCACCATCTTGCATCGACAGTATGTGGTGCGTTGTGAGTCCTGATTGGCTAATCGTGAGTTTCGTTCTAGTCCCTTGATTGGCAACCAGAGGAACAAAATCGAGTCGCCAGCGTTTTAACACGTTCACCGTTGCCGGCATTCGTTCACTAGTCAGCAGTACATATCGCACGTGAGGGAAGTGATACCGCGCCGCACTGTTTCCTGCTCCTGGAGCAAAGAAGGACTCGGCGAAGTCGACCCGGTCTCCAGTCTTTCGTGGAACACGGACCATTAGAAACTCATACTCGATTTGACTCCCGTCGGATTTGGGCCGTTGAACGGTGAGCATGAAGCCTGCGCCTGCGGCGGTGCTTAGGAGGAGGATCGATGCATAGACGATTCCGCTCTTGAGAGGATTTTTCGAGGCGAGGTCTTGATCTTCCATAATGCGTTGGACCGCTGTTTTTGGCTGATATGCGTATGCTATGGAATGGGCGTTTCGGTGACATCAACCGGCGCAGCTCTGGGGGCGACCATGGTTCGAGGAGGTGGAGCTTTTGCTCGTTGGACAGTGACGATGGCATAGCACCATCTGCGCTGGTCTTTTTCGCCGCATATGACTTCTACAACGCGGTATTCGCCATCTCCTAGTTCAATCGAATGGGACGATTGGGCGCCATTGGCGCCGATTTTCAGGCTGGTGCGGATGCGATCGCGGATGGGGTCGCCGCGAACTTCGAATTGTAGACCGGTCAGTGTTCTATACGGAGTGTTTTGGTTTAGGAGTGCGAAGTTAAACCTCGTGAGCATTCTTGGTTCGGATGAGAAATGGATGTTTCCAGCTAAGTCGCTACCGGGTTGCAAAAACACGCTTTTTGCGAGGTTCTTTTGGAGAAATTGAATGTTGGGCGTGAAGTCGATGATCGGTTGGTCTGAGGTGAAGAGGGTTACTTCATAGAGGAGTGAGCCGGGCGTGGGAGGTGGGGGTTGCACGGCGTAGATCAAAATCACGCCGACTGCGAGGCCCACGAGGAGGATCGCGATGGTTTTCATCCAAGTTTTCATCCAGGCGTAATCAGTGCGTTCGGGTTTTGGATTTTGCACGTTCATGGTGATTTTGTTGCCGCTACTACTTGGGGCCGCTCAACATCGTGCCCACCGAAGGGAAGGATGGCGCCACGGGAACGACCTCAATGATCGCATACTCATAAACGCCATTGATTCGCTTGCCATCATGGATTGCGATTACGCGAATCTCCTTTGGACCGAGGTTAAATCGAAGGCGAGTTGCACGTCGATGCTGAAACTTCACCAGATTCGTGGTGACGCGTCCCTTGATGACCGTGGGTATGAAATCGAAGCGATACATCGTTGCGATGCCATCGGCTGTGTCGGGAATTCTTCTGCTTAGATTAATGGTCGCTGGCACTCGTGGTGATGTAACTAGTTGAATGCTCTCCGTGACTTTGAGGTGCTTTGGATAGGCCGCTTCCAGTTCGCGGGTCCCCAGCGTCGCTCTTTTGGCCAAGTCGTTGTAATCGATGATCTTTTCGTTCAGGGCAATAATTCTGGTGCTATAGATCACCATACCCCAATCGGTCTGGGGCTTTTTGGGGGTGAGCAAGGTCAGGCCCAACCCTGCGCTGATTCCCAGTAGTAGGATCGAAACGGTTTTGATCCAGCCAAAGCGAAGCTGTTTTGGTCGTTGCGTTGGTTCATCCATGGTTATCAGTCCAATTGAATATCAAGGCATTCAGCCCCGTGTGCATACCAGCTATTTCGTGCCGTTCCATTCTGCGTCCCTTTCTGCTTCCTTTCGAACGCGAGACGGGCCAAGAATAGGGTTGGGAAGTTGAACTGTTCCCGGCGATGGCGGCTTGATCGGTTGGATTCCAATTAGCGCATAAAAATATTGATGGCCGGGTCTTCCCGCGCTATCGAGTTGGATGACGCGAATCTCATCTTCGCCCGATATAAATCGATGCGTACACGTGCCTTCATCTGTTTTGAACTCCAGCTTCGTGCGGATTTTTCCTTTTGTTTCTTCGCCAACGACGTTGATTTGCACATTGCCGATTTGCGGAAAAGGATGCGAGGGCGGAAAACTGCCTCCTAATGCGAGCATCAGCGTCGTTTGGACCTTCTCCGAAGGTAATTGATTACCGTCTCACTCGGGCAGGAGTTGCGGTTTAGTTCGGCAGAGAGATTTGAGCAAGAAGGCGAACGGTTGGACGTCGCGCTGTTCGCAAGTGCGGATTACCGACATCAAGATGCTTTGAGCCTTTGCCCCCATCCAGGTTCGGTTGCCGCCCCAGACTTTGCGATTCACGACTGCCGGTCGAATGGCTTGCTCGGCCCAGTGGTTCGTGGCTTGAATCTTTGGATCGATCAGGAACCAGAACCAGTGCATCGCATGCTTTTGCAGATGACCGGCTAAGCGACGATTTGGTTCGTGCGTAAAACGGCCCTGCGCTGCCTGCTCCAGT
>JBKJSI010000396.1:0-3921 GCA_046595915.1 Pirellulaceae bacterium | reverse complement strand
GGTTGCTTGTTTGTTCGACCAGATGCGATTGCAGCCTCAATTCTTTGGCAATGCTCTTTTGATTGCCGGGTCTCGGTTTGATTGGCTGTGATACGGTTGGATTTTCTTGGATTGATTGGCCTGGGATTTTGGTATTTTACCCCGCCTAAACCCCGAATGTAGCGCATGATTCTAAGAACCCCGCCCCTTTTGCTGCGCGGGTGTTGGTTGCCAACGAAAACGAAAAAAGGAAGCGTGGCAATATTGTTTTGTAGCAATACCACGCTTCCCCTATCCACCGTTGGCTTTCGCTTGTACGGCTGGTTCAATCATCGTCAATCTTAGCCTCACTACTTCGATCGAATCGCGAATCGGTACGCATAATCGCAACGTAGCGAATGCACCGCCGCCCGCGCGTTGCAAAGCTTGTCTTGCCAACGGCACCTGTCGACGTAAAGACTTCAGGAGACGCGGGTTGCGATACCTTGCCGCGTGCCAGGTGACCAATCAACCTCTTGTGATCCGCCAAGCAATCGTGCTTGTCCGTTGGCAATGCAAAGACTGCAAGTTCGTCTTTACCGATTACCCCGACTTTCGTACTCCCGTATAAACGCTACGCCTCAACACAACTACTTGAGTTGGCGAACCACTATCTCGACAATTCCCCACTTTCGTTGCGAGACGCCATAACTCTCGGCGGCAAAAAGTTCGTGGATCGCGATGCCCCCGACGCTCCAGCCTTGGCCCATACGACGCTTTATCGGTGGTTGACGTTTCTCGGTGCTATGACAATCTCGTTGGCGACGGGTTGCGATCTGTATCTCCAAGCCGAACCATCCTCCACCGTTCATCGCTTTGACGGTCCTGTTGATCCGAGTAAAGCTCGCTCACCAAAGCGCCTGCAAAGTCTCTCCATCGCGAGGCGTTTACTTTATCTGCGAAGTCGATGGGACTCGCGCTTCAAAAACCAACCCTTTTTCCCACGCTTCGCAACAGGTTGTCGCTCGCCATAACTTAAAAATTCGCTGCGACCCATTGGGTAGGTCGATCCCCTTCAAGCAGCCTGGAAAACTTTATGGATCAAAACGATTTAGCCTGGACCGCCTTCCGTGCATCTCTCCTGGCTTCGCTCATCACCGGTGAAGTCGCCAGCGGGGAACGTGCGGCGTACTTTCAAAAACTAGCCAGCGAAGAACGTCTCTTGCCCAACGGCAAGTGGTCCAAAATCTCGGTTCGAACGCTCCGGCGTTGGTACCAGCAGTTGCGCGAGGGCGGACTCGAGCGGCTCAAGCCTCAGCGTCGATCCGATCTCGGCCAGGCTCGGCGATCCCTGCAAGCCAAGGTCGACCGTGCCGTTGAACTCAAACGTCAGCAACCACGACGTAGCGATCAAGTCATCAATCGTATCCTCCAAAGTGAGTTCGGTTCGGGCCTCTCTCGTTCAACTCTCTATCGCCACTTGAGCATTCGCGGAGCGACCCGCAAACGCCTGGGGGTCGATCACGAAAAGGTCCGATGCCGGTGGACTCGCGACGTTCCCAACGCTCTTTGGATGGGCGATTTATCGCATGGCCCGATCGTTCTCTACGAAGGCAAGCCTTGTCAAACGTACTTGTCAGCTTGGATCGATTCGCACTCTCGTTATGTCGTCGACGCTCGATATTACTTGCGAGAGAATCTCGACATTCTCGTCGATTCGCTGCTGAGAGCTTGGGCCAAGCACGGTTCACCACGCGAACTCTATGCGGACAACGGCAAGATCTATCATTCCAAAGGCTTGGTCATTGCCTGTGCTCAACTCCACATCGCCAAGCTCCATCGACCACCACGAGAACCCGAGCCAGGCGGACTGATCGAGCGATTTTTCCAAACCGTACAAAGCCAATTCGCCGCCGAAGTCGACGCCTCAGCCACACTCACCTTCCTACAACTCAATCAAGCCTTCGAAGCTTGGCTTCAGTCCGCTTATCACCGCCAAGTTCACCGTTCGACCAACCAATCTCCGCACGGTCGTTACTTCACCGAGCAACGCCTCGTCCGCCTCGTCTCGATTACCGAAGTCGAGTCGTTTTTTTTCCAGCGGCAAGTTCGCCGTGTTGACCCAACTCACTCCGACGTATCGATCGACAAGCGTCTTTACCAAGTCGATACCAAGCTTCGCGGCATGAAGGTCGACGTCCAGTTCAATCCCTTTCGAACCGATCCTGAGCAACCGGACGAAGTCAAGCTCTACAGTCTTCAAGGAATCTATCTGGGTATCGGACATCGCTACGATCGTCAGCATGGCGCGCATGGGACTGAAACAGCAGCCGAGCCCAAACCCATGCTCGACTCCCCCTATATCCGAGCCTTACTCAAGGATCACGTGCAATCCAACGAACAATCTCGGCAAGATGGAATCGACTACAAGTCGGCGATGGAACATGACCGACTCACCCTTCCCCAACTCGGACAACAGTTCAGTCATCACTTGGGCCGCTCGGGTCTTTCGAGCTTGACACAGGATGAACTCGATGCCTTGGAAGCCTTCTATCGAAATTATCCACAGGTTCGCTCTTGGCAAGTGCGAAGAGCCTTCGAACAAGCAGCCGGGGGCGGCTTCGTTTCGACGCTGTGGCATCTTGAACAAATCGCCTCCAAAAACGAAAGGTAGAACGAATCGATCATGTCTTACTTGGAATACTTTAAACTGCGAAGCCAACCCTTCTCGGAACACGCTCTTCGTGAATCGCTCTGGAACGACGCACGCATGGAAGAAGGACTCTCACGCTTACAGCACTTGGTTCAAAACGGCTTACTGGGCTTGGTGACCGGCGCGAGCGGACTGGGTAAATCGGCGTTGCTCAAACGCTTTATCGGAGAGCAGTCGCCGCAAATCTGTCAAACGATCTACTGCCACCTGGCGCACTTGCCCGCTAACGGGTTGCTCAAGTTGGTGCTCGGCCAATTGGGAGAGGTTCCCAAGCGGGGTAAAGACAAACTCTACAGCCAAATTCTGGAGAGCGCGCGACGAACCGAAGGAACCTTGCTATTGATCTTCGACGAAGCCCACTTGCTCAGCGGAGATGCCTTGGTGGACTTACGGCTTCTGGTCTCATCGGCGATCGAGTTGGGGCCACCGCTGAAAATCTTGCTGGTCGGACAAGAACACATCCGCCAGACACTCAAACGCAGCGAGTACACCGATATCGTCAATCGGATCAGCGTGCGCTATCAGCTTCGGCCGCTCACGAAAGATCAGACTCGACTCTACATCGACTATCAAGTCAGCCACCACGGCGGTGATCCGAAAATCTTCGACGAAGGCGTGAAAGATCAGATCCATGAGTTTACCGGCGGCAACCCACGCGGCATCAACAATACGGCGATTGCCTGCCTGCTCCACGCGACTTCGAAGCGATCGTTACGTATCGACGAAGCCATGTTCCGTCAAGCTTCTCAAGAACTTCACTGGAGCTAGGGAGCATACCATGAGCAATCGAACGATCATAACCCGCGACTATTTGCGACGGCTACGCAACGAGATCGACTTCGGTCATCTGTTTCGCTACTTACGCTGGTCCCACAAGCGAACGGATGGTAAGTTAATCTTCGTCTGTCCGCTGTGCAGCGAGTCGCAGACGAGCGTGAATCCGAAAACCAACTTAGCTCGTTGCTTTCGGTGCGAGAAGAACTGGAACCCAATCGATTTTACGATGGAGGTATACCGCATCGAGTTCCTAGAGGCAGTTGGTCAGCTAGAAAACTTGCTGCCAAACCATTCGAACTGAACCTAGCCATTTACGCTAAGCAAACACCCGGGGATGATTCACTATCATCCCCATTTTGAACGACCCAAACGGCCATCCAATTCGAGAATTTCACAGCCATTCAAACCGAGACCCGGCACACCGTTCAGCCGGAAGTTGACAAAATCGGTTAGCTCGCTGTCGCTCATGGATG
>JBKJSI010000357.1:0-3948 GCA_046595915.1 Pirellulaceae bacterium | reverse complement strand
CAACGATCGCATTACCAAGTACACTGAGCAAAAGAAGAAAAAGCGAATCCCACTCAGGGAAGAGACTTTCCTCGCTCAGCGCGCGGAACTCGATGCAGACAAGGAAGACGAGAAGTTGTTCGAGGATGCGGCCGGACCGGGTAAAGGCAAGGGACCGGCTATCAAGCGAGATTTCTATCTCGACGAGGTCATGGCGATTACTAATGACTACAGTCGTTTATTGAAGGAATCTCCACCAGTCGCCCAGCGTGGAGATAAGCGATTTGAGAAAACTCCATAAGGCTATCTGATTTGTCGCCTCAGGCCCCCGCTGCGGCATAGGGCGTGATTCAGTTCTACGATAATGCCGTGGAGAGATTTCTCCGCGGCATTTTTTTTCATTTTGTGCCAGGTTCCGCTCTATGTCCGAGCACATTCCAAAGCCCGCCGAACCTTCAATCGACCGGTCTCGCCGGCAACTGCCGCTCATGATTGCAATTTGCATGGTGGCGATCATTGCTGGTCTCAACTTAATTGATTTCGGCGATTTCAACGGCGGCCCTTTGGTACGGCTGCTTAGCGATAAAGCGCTCGTCAATATTCTCAGCCTTTCAAGCGGGTTGATTGCCGCAGGTTTCATTTCTTATTGGTTTTTCACCTATTCAGGAGCTTCTAAAAAGATCCTTACGGGGCTCGGGGCTGTCCTTGTCATTGCCGTAGTAACATCGGCCTCTTGCTTTAGAGTGGAAGCAGTAAGAGGTGATTTGCGCCCTGAATTTCGATGGCGTTGGGCAAAGTCGCCGGATCAGGAGTTGGCGCCGATCGTCGCCACCCCAAAAATTGTAGACCTCAAACCAACTTCCCCTGCCGATTTTCCACAATTCTTGGGCCCCAATGGGGCCTTGGTGGTTCGCGGTCGAAGACTTTCAGCTGACTGGTCATCGCAACCTCCCACGCAGAAATGGTCTAGGAGAATTGGCGCGGGTTGGTCGGCTTTCTCTGCTGTGAATGGCTTTGCCCTTACCCAAGAGCAACGCGGCGACGAAGAATTGGTGAGTTGTTATGACATCGAATCAGGAGAAATCGTATGGACGAATGCGATCTCCGGACGGCACGAGACAACAATGGGCTATGTTGGTCCGCGCGCAACACCAACGATTCATAGCGGCGACGTCTTCACACTTGGCGCCACGGGAATGCTGCAACGCATTGATGGCGAAAGCGGCAAAACGATTTGGAAACGAGATCTGCTCTCCGAAAAGCACTCGGACCCTGGCCAAGAGGCTCAGAGCATCGCGTGGGGCAGATCTGGCTCGCCGCTCATCTATGCGAACTTGGTAATCGTTCCACTGGGCGGGCCTAAGAATGGCGCCAAGGCGTCGCTCGCTGCGTTCGATACCCAGACGGGTGAAAAGAAATGGGAAGCAGGCAATCGACAGGCCAGTTATGCCTCGCCTAAATTCGTCAACCTACGCAGCATTGGCCTGATTCTAAGCGTCAATGAAGATTCCGTATCGGCGCATATTCCAGAAACGGGCAAGCAAGCATGGGAGCATGCTTGGCAAGGGAGTTCAACCAGCGATGCCAATTGTTCGCAACCGAACGTGATCAACGACGACTCGATCATGGTGACGAAAGGATATGGCCAAGGGTCGATGCTGATTCGATTGTTGCCTTTGGGCGATACGGAGGATCGATTCACGTCGGAAGTTGTTTGGGCGAATAATCGCGCACTGCGGACTAAATTCACAAACGTGGCCGTCGCCGAAGATTTCGCATACGGCTTGAGCGATGGCTTATTGCAGTGTGTGAACGCTCGAACAGGAGAGATTGAGTGGAAAGGGAAAACTCGATTTGGGAATGGACAAGTCCTGGCGGTCGACAATCTCTTGCTAGTGCAATCGGAATCGGGTGAAATCACGCTCGTATCGCTCCATGCGGAAAAGTTCCAAGTACTCGGATCGTTTCAGGGCCTCGATCCAAATTCCGGCGCATGCTGGAACAATTTGTGTCTCTATGGCAACTTACTTCTCATTCGAAATTCTCAGCAGGCGGCATGCTGGGAGTTGCCGGTTGTGGTCGAGCAAAACGTTGCGAATGGAGGCTAGCCGGTTGGCTCACCGATGGTGGGCACGGCAATCTCTGAAACGAGGTCATCAACGATCTTTGTTGCGGAAAGTTTTCGCAATCGGCTTTCGGGTTTGAGAATCAGGCGGTGCCCCAAGATCGGACCGACGATCCGTTTAATATCGTCAGGTGTCACATAGTTGCGCCCGCGGATAGCAGCCATGGATTGCGACGCGCGAAAGAGGGCGATCGTTGCTCGCGGACTTCCGCCCAGATTGAGATCTTCGTGGGCGCGAGTGTCGTGTACGATCTGCAACAGATACTGTCGCACCTTGATGTCAACATGGATGTCGCGGCATGCTCTTTGGCAGGCGACAAGTTCCTCGGGCGAGACGACCGGCTCCAGCGAATCGATTGGATGCCGCTTTTGCAGCATCTCGAGCATTCGCAATTCGTCTTCCAGGCTTGGATATCCCAGGGTGAACTTCATCAAAAAGCGGTCGAGCTGAGCCTCGGGGAGTGGAAACGTCCCTTCATGGTCTATCGGGTTTTGCGTGGCGATGACGAGGAAAGGCGGCTTCAGCGTGTGCGTTATGCCATCGACGGTGACGCGGCTCTCCGCCATCGCTTCGAGTAGCGCCGCTTGCGTGCGCGGCGTGGTGCGATTGATTTCGTCGGCCAGGAGGATTTGAGAAAAAATCGGCCCTGGGCGAAATTCAAACTCGGTCGTTTTGGGATTGAAGATCGATGCGCCGGTCACGTCGGTGGGCAGCAAATCAGGCGTACACTGGATTCGTTTGAATTCGCAGCCGACGCTCCTGGCCATCGCCCGGGCAAGCATTGTTTTGGCGACTCCCGGTACATCTTCGAGCAGCAAATGGCCCTCCGCGAACCAGGCCGTTAGGCAAAGCAAAAGCTGCTGGCGCTTGCCGACGATCGCTTTTTCGACATTAGTGACGATTTTCTTGGCGACGTTGCTGATCAGGGCGGATGGATCGGCCATTACCTTCTCTCGGACGGGCTCTCGACTTTGAAGCACACTCTTTCTCCATGCTAATCACCTTTGGCCCCCGAACGAGGGGAGAAGATCGAGCGATGTTTCGAGTTTGACACCGCCGGCGCCTACTTTTTCACTTTGACACCCCATCATCGCGGGGTGGGACCTTGAAGCAGCTGCAAGGAATGTGGGAATTCGCCGCCAAGATCCGTTACGAGGTCGCGGAAGGAGGTATGCTTCGAATGGCTTTTGTTACTCGTAGGCATGGATATCCGCATGAGGTTGCTGGTTGGCTTTTTCATTTGCGTTTTCATGGTTTCTCCTTTTCTAGCGTCGGCGCAGGATAAAAAGGGGGTGAAAAAACTGCTCATCGCTCATCGCGGCGCTTCTGCTTATGCTCCCGAACACACGATCGCCGCGTACGAACTCGCGATCAAACAGGGCGCCGACTTTGTCGAGCAGGATTTGCAGATCACCAAAGATGGCGTCCTTATCTGCATGCATGATCTGACGCTGGAGCGCACGACCAACGTCGAAGAGGTTTATCCCGATCGAAGCGTGATGGTGAATGGAAAAAAAGTCTGGCCGGTCGCTGATTTCACGCTTGAAGAAATCAAAAAGCTAGACGCTGGCTCGTGGTTCGATCCGAAGTTCAAAAACAAGCGCGTGCCGACTTTCCAGGAAGCGATCGACGCCATTCGCGGCAAAGCGGGACTCTATCCCGAAACCAAAGGCCCCGAGAGTTACGCCGAGCGCGGGCTTTCGATGGAGGCGAAGCTTGTCCAAATCCTCAAGAAGAACAAGCTCAATTGGGTCGATGCGGATTCGACTACGCCGGTGGTTATTCAATCCTTTAGCGCAAAAAGCCTTCAAGCGCTGAAAAGCGAGTTGGGGGTCGAACTGCC
>JBKJSI010000356.1:0-4091 GCA_046595915.1 Pirellulaceae bacterium | reverse complement strand
CGAAAAAGCGAAGCAACTCCTGTTCGATAACGCACTCGAAAAGGGAACCCGCTTCGGTGTCGGCTCCGCACACGAAAAACGCCAAGAACATCCCGTGATGGACGACGATTGGCAGATCACGCGCGTCACTCGCGAAAACAAAGACAAAGCCTGGAAACAACTCGGCAGCAGCGGCTCGGGAAACCACTTCGTCGAATTCGGAGTGTTGACCCTGGATGAAGACTCCGCCGACCTAGGCCTCAAAGCAGGTCAATACACCGCCCTCCTCAGCCACAGCGGCAGCCGCGGCGTCGGCGCATCGGTCTGCTCCGTCTACAGCGGCGTCGCCCGCGCGCAACTCCCCAAAAGATATGAAGACGCCGGACGTCTTGCCTGGCTCGATATGGACAGCGAAGCGGGCCAGGAATACTGGCTCGCGATGAACCTGATGGGCGATTACGCCGCCGCGAATCATGATGTTATCCATCGCAATGTCAGCAAACTGCTCGGCGCTGGCGTTCTATCTGTTGTCGAAAATCATCACAACTTCGCCTGGAAAGAAATGCATCACGGCAAGGAACTAATCGTCCACCGCAAGGGCGCCACGCCTGCTGGTAAAGGCGTACTCGGGGTCATCCCCGGCTCAATGGGTACGCCCGCATACGTCGTTCGGGGCAAAGGAAACGCCGCCAGCCTCGAATCCGCCTCGCATGGCGCTGGCCGCGCAATGTCGCGCACAAAGGCTCTCGAAAAGTACAACTTCCGCGCCGTCCAAAAAGACCTCGAGAAAAAAGGCGTACGAGTTCTCTCTGCCGGCGCGGATGAAGTTCCCTATGTCTACAAAGACATCGCCGCCGTCATGGACGCCCAACGCGACCTGGTCGACACCCTCGCGCGATTCGACCCCCGAGTCGTCAAAATGTGCGGGGACGGCAGCAAGGCGGAAGATTAACGACTCGCTATTCCGGAAGCAGCAAGAAGTCCGGCAATCGCCGCACCCGTCCATCACTCGAGATAGAAGCAATCGTCGACTTTCCGGTGACGAGCAACTCCTCGCCCCGCGTAACTCGATAGGAGTGCTCAATCCGCGCGCCCTTCGCTCGCACGATCTTCGTTTCGAGCCGCAATTCATCGTCGTAGCAGGCCGGTAAGTAGTACTGCACCTGCATTTCGGACACGACGAGCATAATCCCCGTCGATTCCAGTTCGCGATAGGAGTGCCCCATCGCCCTCAGAAACTCCACCCGTCCTTGCTCAAAATAGGTCAAGTAGTTGGCGTGATGGACCCGGCCTTGGGCGTCGGTTTCTTGGTACCGCACGCGGATCAATATCTCATGTTGACGCATAATCAGGCGAAAATCTTCAGAAAGAGGGCGTTTTTACCGGTGTGACCGCACTTCTCAAGCCTCCCTCGCAATTGACGAGGCCCCGCCAGCCGACATAAAGTGACGCTACCGTCGCCGCGCTCTTGGCAGTGACAGCAAGTGGGCTCTGGGGCGTTTACGGCGGAACTCTTGGCGAAGGAATTGGGTCATGAGCGTGGGTGACGGGATCGAAACCCCCTACGAAACGATTCGCGGGCGCAACTTCCCAACGATTCGGCAGTTTACCATTTTTTTGGAAAACCGCGTCGGCGCACTGCGCGACGTCATCCGTCGATTTGAAGGAAGCAAAGTACGCATTGTCGCGTTCTCGATCAACGACGCCTCTGAATGCGCCTTTGTCCGTTTCGTCCTCAGCCACCCCGAACAAGGCCGCGAAATCCTCGAACGCGCCGGCCTCGCCATGATCGAGACCGATCTGATCGCGATTGAACTCCCCGAAGACTCCCATTCGCTTCTACCGATCTGTACAGCCCTTCTGCAGGCCGAAGTTAACCTTGTCCAGGCTTACCCGCTGCTATTCCGCCCCCACGACAATCCCGCTGTGGCCGTTATGGTCGATAACATCGAAATGGCCCAAGAGACCCTCCAACGCATCGGCTTCCGGATGATCTCCGAACGCGAATTACAAGACGCAGAATAGCGCCAGCTGAAGCCTATCCCTTTCACGGATTGCTCACAATTTTCGTACGCGTACTCGTGATCGGTATTCGTAATTGGGACTCAATTAATAGATTCCCCTTCACGGAAAATGCACAATTACCAACCCGCCAACTGTCTGGCGAATTTTCACAACCTCGCGCGCCGTCCAAATCCCATCGTCGCTCTGATCGGTAGATGAAGAATCCATTCAGAAATCCGCACTTTGGGTTTGGCTCTGGGTTCAATAATTGGCGGAAACGATCAAGCGAAGCTCCGATTCGCAAGCATTATGCTTTGGACTCAATTAAGCTCGACTACGCCCGCAAACGCCTGTCGGTAGGTGACGAACGCTTCCAACCTTTCCCAGGAATGCAACCATGTTAATTCTCCTCGGCATCATCCTCGGATTCGCAACTTGGTTCGTTGTGAGGCTTCTGCTCACCGGCATCTACACTGTCGACCAAAACGAAAGAGCTGTCCTCTCGACTCTCGGCCGCGCGGAGCGTATCGGCGAGATGACCATCGCGAATGATCCCATTTCCGAGTCGCTCAATAAAGACGAAGTACAGCGATACGACTATCCGCAAGTCCGTGTTATCCAACCTGGCTTCTATTGGAAATTGCCGTGGCAAAAGGTCCACAAAGTCTCGATCGCAACCGAGACCTCCAACATGGCCTACGACCCCGACGAACCACTCGCAAATCAAGGCGGCACGATCCTCGATGCGGTCACCAAAGATCAGCTCAATATCGGCCTCGATGGCCAAATTCGATTTCGCGTCGCGGAGTCCAATCTTTATGCCTACATCTTCGGCGTGAAAAACCCGATCGCTCATGTCATGGGCTACTTTGTCTCGGTCCTCCGCGAACGCATCGCCAACTTTGAATCGCCAAATCATCCTCCGGCAGACGCCGCCGTTTCAGAGCTATCTGCGGCCGATGCGGCAGCAGCTTATGGAGTCTCGATCAACGACCTACGCAAAAATCTCCGCGACCTCAATGAGCATATGGATCACGAATGCAAATCCTCCGCCGCTCGTTATGGCATGGTGCTCGATGCCTCACTCATCACCGGCATCGATCCACCCAAAGAAGTTGAATCAGCCCTCGCGGCCATCAACACCGCCCATAACCAGGTTTCCTCCGACATCAGCCTCGCTCAGGCGGCCGCTGACCAAAAAATCGTCCAGTCGCGCCGAGCAGTGGAAATCGAGACCCTCAACGCCCAAGCAGAAATCGAACCGCTCGAGAGAATGGCCGCCCAACTCGGTGACCTCAAGCGAAGTGGCCAAGGTGCGCTTCAGTCCTACGTCCGAAACGTGCGAATGTCGCTCTTTTCCCAAGCCGACAAGGCCTTTGTGGAGCTCAAGTCATGAATTTCCTAATCGCTTGTGGCGTCACCCTGGCAGTGCTTTTTGTTGGTGAACCGATCCTCTTTGGTCTGGCGCGACTGCTAGGCTTCTACACCATTGTTCGCGAACGACGGTGCCACGTCTACGTCCTCTTCGGCACTGTCATCGGCAAGATCGAAGAGCCCGGCCTCCATTTTCTCTGGCCGATGATGGGCCCCAAAGCGCTCATCGTGAACTGGCTGGGCAACTGCTACATCCTTGACATGCGCCTCGACCAGGTCTACCTCCGTAGCCAACCCGTCAACTCTGAAGAAGGGGCCCCGATGGGCATCGGCATTTGGTACGAAATGTTCATCAGCGATCCCGTCGCCTTCCTTTTCAAAAATCGCGACCCCCGCGGCTCACTCGCGGCCAACGTCAGCAACTCGACAGTTCGCTGCCTCTCGAACTTGCCGCTCGCCAGCATGATGGTGAACCGCCACGGCATGAGTTCAACGGTCCGCGACGAAGTGTCACCGCAATCGCACGAGTGGGGCTACCGCCTCGGCTCGGTCTACATCCGCAAAGTCCATTTCCGCGATTTGGAAATGATCCATCAGATCGAAAGCAAAGTGGTAAACCGCCTGCGTCAGGTGACATCGGCCATCAAGCAGGACGGAGCCAACCAGGTGAGCATCATCACCAGCACCGCCGAACGGCAGGCCGCGGTGGCCTTCGCGGCCGCCGGCGCGCTCCG
>JBKJSI010000105.1:0-17160 GCA_046595915.1 Pirellulaceae bacterium | reverse complement strand
GGTCGAACGGTCGTCAAGTCTTCCAGACCGACGCTTTCAAGTTGCTGAAGCTGAAAGATGTCTCTCACAAAGAGCCGGTTAATTTTCGAGTTGGTAAACGTGATGGTTCGTAGATTTTTTGCGGAGGCTAGCGGTGTCATGTCGACTTTGGAGAGGTCGCATGCCGCCAAGTTGAGGGAGCTAATTCTTGGATAGTTGGAGATGTCCGCAAGATTTTCGCGCGACATCGCCGCTTTGATTTCCGTGGGCGAGAGGACTAAACCGCTGAGGGCAAGCGATTTTCCGTTGCCTAGCTCCCAGCCGCGCGATTGCCAACTCCGCAACGTCATGGCCTCGGGAGCGGCGGATTGAAGCACCAAAAGTCTTAAGCCGCACCAGCTTCCCACACAGAGCAGTGACAAGAATTGGATGAGTAATGCCGTGCGAATCGAGATGGTGATTCGGGTTGGCGGTACGAGAGCATTTCGGCGTCGCCAGGCAATCGCCCATAGCAGTGCGATCGAAAACGTTGCGGTCAGGCAGGCGATTAAAATGTGCCGCTGGTATCCGGATTCGTAGATTTCAAGGAAGATGCTTGGATTGATGGTCAATTCGAGGCAGAGCGTCCAGATTCCCAAATAGAGAGCGGCGGAAGCGATTGCTGCGCCTGTGAGGCCTGCAATCGTGGAAGGGAGGAAACCACCTTGGCGAATGCGTCCGATGAGACCGAGGGCGGCTCCGAGAGCGGCAAGGAACGGCATGCCGACGAGCAGGAGGAGGATTTGGAGCCAATCGTGGAGCGTGTAGTCCTGGCTCATGAACGAATCCCCGGTGCTGGTATGACAGCTTTGTAGCATGCCAGCGCGGGGAAAGGCAAATTTTTGGGTCTGTGCCGGGTTACGAAATGAAAGTGGCGGTCAACCGCACCCTCACCATCGCGATGTGGTAATCGACTGGTGCAGGTGGCCCAGACGAAAGGAGAAACAGAAGCGGGGTTTGTGGGGCGTCGTCTCCACGAGCGCACTACCACTTGGCAGCCCAATCAAGATTTCACAACATCTCGCCTCGAAAAAAGGCACCCTTGCCTAGCGAATGTATCGCAGGTTCAGCGAAAACCCTAGATAGCTCTAGGGTGAGTTTATGCCACCGGCACTTTGGGGCATTCAAGGATGAAGTTCAGTCGTGTAGATAATTGCATACACCGGCTCTCCCAGACGATTTGATTCCGATTTTAGCTCAATCACGCGCGCCGAATTTTGAGCTAGTTCGATATGATGTGTTTCAGATACTCCCTGCTCGTCGGAGAACTCGATCCAAAAGTGGATTGCTTTCATTTCCTGGCGCGCATCATATCCAACCGATTGAAGAGAATTGTACCGTACGATGGCTAAGGTAGTCGCACCAGGTGAATTGATAGTGATCGTTAAGTTGGAAAGTTGATAGCAGCTGGCCCCGGCATGGCTGCTTAAGTCGATGCCGGGGCCAAATGCATCTTCAAGCCATTCGATTTTAGATATGTTTAAAGGTTGGTTTGTTCTGACCAACGCGATTTGCAGGTCGGTGAGAATCGAGGTGGGAACTGGCTCCGCGAAATAATACATCAGCCCCACGCCGCCGCTAACGCCCACGAGGAAAACGGCAAGGTATCTTCCGAATTTTAGCCAAGGAAGTTGCACCGAAGCCTGTCACCTCTCAGCAATTGAATTCAAGGCCCATTGTCGGTCTCCGCGCGCAGAGGAACTGCCTCTAACGCAGCGTGGGCGGCGGGATTTCCCTTTTCTGAATGGAATCGCATTGCCATTGGCGATGTGATTGGGTGGGCGAGCGTGTTGTGAAGTTGCTTTGGCTGCGCCAAAGCGTCCGTCGTCGGAGCGACGGACCTACGGGAATGCGGCTGACACGCGTTACCAGTTCAGGCCAAACTTATCCCCGCCCTTTTGGCCCTTCGTGCCGCCCTTCAGCGGCGCCAAACGCTTTGGAATGATTGCCTCGCGAACGGTCTCGTCCTGCTCTTCTGTCTTTGGCTTGCCGCTTTCCTTGCCTGGAGGCGGGGCCAAATTCGCCTTTAGCGAGAGGCTCATTTTTTGGGCGGCGGGATCGATCGAGAGGATCTTGACTTCGACTTCTTGGCCTTCCTTGGCGTAATTGCTGACTTGGAAGACGCGGTTGTGGGCGAGTTCCGAAACGTGGACTAGGCCTTCAATGCCCGGGGCGAGTTTTACAAAGGCGCCGAACTCGGCCGTGCGAGTCACGATGCCCTTCACGACTTGGCCGGTGTGGAATTGCTCGCCGATGCTCTTCCAAGGGTGTTCGGTGAGTTCGCGGTAGGAGAGGCCGATCTTGCCGGTGGCAGGGTCGATCTTCTCGATTTTGACTTGGACCTTTTGGCCTTCTTTCAGAACTTCGCTGGGGTGCTTGATGCGGTCCCAGCTCATTTGGCTGATGTGGATCAAGCCTTCGAGCCCATCCATATCGACGAAGGCACCGAAGTCCATGAGCTTGCGGACGAGGCCATCCTTCACCTGTCCGACTTCTAGCGTCTTCATCTGCTGGACTTTGGATTCTTCCTTCTCACGCTCGAGCAGTGACCGGCGGCTCAGCACCAGTTTCTTGCGAGCGGCGTTCGCTTCCATCACGATGCATTGCAGGCGCTGGCCGACGAACTCGCCAATATTCTCGACGCGGTACATCGCGATCTGGCTGATCGGAATGAAACCTTTCATTGAGTTGACGGAGACTTCGAGGCCGCCGGTGTTCGCGCCGGTGACCTTCGCGTCGACTACGGAACCGATTTCGAGTTCTTCCCAGCTATCGACACTCGTGGCGGCGCCGGGGAGGCCGAGTTCGTAAATGCCATCTTCGTTGTTGAATTTGCGAACGACGACATCGATATGCTGGCCGACGGTTGGCGGAGTCTTGAATTCCATCAGCGGAATCATGCCTTCGTTGCGGCCGCCCATGACCACGAAGACCATATCGCGATCGACGCGAACAATCGTGCCGTGATTCTTGTTGTCAGCGCCTTGGGCCAGCGGCTGCTTCGAATCAGCTGAGAGGACTTCGTCGAGCGACATGCCGCCGAGGGCGTCTTCGATTTCCTTCTCCAGTTCCTCGGAGAGCTTCCCGCGCTTCGAAGGAACGATCGCCGGGCCGGCTTTGAGTTCCTTCGTGCTGACGGAGCGATCGAGCGCGGCGGCCTCTTCGGGGGTTGGCTCGTGGGTCGCGCCAGCTAGGGATGGGCGCGAGGGGCCTGTTTCGCCTTCCTTGCGGGAACCGATCTTGATCGCGCGGGCGATGGCTTGTGCCCTTTGTTCGTCGGTCATCGGGGGTCTGGGCGGTTTTGGCGGATCTGTGCTTGCTGGTGGGTTTGCTGGTTGGTTTGCTTCTGGAGCGGCTGGCTGGCTGACTTGCTGAGTGTTTTCCTGAGCCGCTTCTGGGGCGTGGATTTCCGCGGTTTTCTCGATTTCCGACGACATCAAAAAGATCCAAATAGGTGGTAGGAGTTCGCGTGACGCCCAAGGGCTTGTGAAGCAGGCGGGGAAACTCCCCAGTTTATCGGCGGAACGGGCTGAAAATAGCCCGTGCAATTGTTTCTGCTAGCACGAAGATAAGCCGCGCCGCTAGCAGGACCGCCTGCTCCATCTTCCTTTCGCCAATGGCCGATGCAAGGGGAAGTGCGCCTGCGCAAAGTGTTACGTGGGGGCAAATCGCTCAAGGAATGTTCAGATGGCTTCAAAGCCCTCGATTTTTTCGCGGTACTGGTTGGGTTTGGCCCTCTTTCTGGCTACGGCGGCTGGGACCGCGGTTTCGACCTGGCAATCAGAGATAGTCACGCAGCGCGAGCGGAATTGGGCGCTGAAGACCGTTGGCGATGTGGAAACGATCGTGGCCGAGCCTGCGCGGAATTCCTCCAGGAAAAAAATCGAAGTTGCGGCGTTTGAATTGCCCAAAGCCGTGGATTTGGAAGAAGTTGCGCCTGAAATCGTTGAGCGTCCTGAAGTTTTGCCCGCTGCGCCCGAAATGCAGCCTCTGTTGCCGCCGATTGCCGGGACGACCGACGCCAAAGAGCCGGAAGTCGTGAAAGAAGAAGTGGTGATCGAATCGGTTCCGGTTGTTGAATCGCCGGTGGCGGCTGTTGCCGAGGCGCCTAAGGAAGAGAATCTCTCGAAGCCTGCCGTGGTTGCTGATGATCGGCAAGCTGAACCGGCTCGGATTATTGAGCTCCCTAAAACGCCTGAGTTGCCGAAGAGTTTCGCGAGCCCAAAAACTCTGCTCGCTGATCTTGAACTTCTGCGAGAATCGGAAGTCTTTGCTCCCTTTGCGATTGCGGCCGAGCGAGAAATTGAATCGCTCGTGAAGCAAGGAAGTTTTCAAGGGACCGGCGCCAAAAACTGCCTCGCGCGGCTGGAGACGATCCGACGCCAGGGGCTCGATCTGGCGGCAGCACACTCAACGGAGCGTTCGCTCGCCATTCATCTTCGATGTGTGCATGGGATTTCGCGGCGACTGGTGGTTTGGAATGCAGTCTTAGCGGCGGAACCTCGTAATGTGACGGTGAGCCTTATCGCGGCGCCGATCGAGCAGGTCGCGGTGCAGGTTCGAAATGAACTCAAGAAAAGCAACAATGCCGCTTCAAGCGAATGGGAGCGGTTTTTGTTATTGAAGGAGCTTACGGCTCGTCGTTCGGGTGGGGTTTTGGGATCGAATGATCTCACACTGCTACAACGTGTCTCTGCGCGAGTGCATTCCGAAAATTTGAGCGATGCACAAAAGGCGTTTCTCTTTAGCAGCACGCCACGGGATTTGATTTCGGCGATGGATGTTTACTTGGCGGAACCGCTCACTTCGCACGAACTCTTGGTTGCGCTGGAAGATTACGAAGCGGAGCCGACGCATGCCCAGGCAAAGGTAATCGCCACCGCGCTGGCGAAATATTCTCTTTCGCAAGATCGCAAAGAAGTGGAATTGGCGGAAAAAGTCGCCAGTTTTTATCGTGCGGCGAATGTGCGTGTCGCGATCGCGGAGAGCTTGATCAATCAACTGATTCCGACGCCGGATGAATCGCATGAACCAGTGAATGATCAATTGATGGGCGCACGGGTGACGGGGCGGAGCAGCGTTTCTACTCGTCTTAACGTTCGGCTCGTGCCCGATCAAACGCGATGGCGCGTTGGCCTGGAAGCAGTTGGAAATGTTGCCTCGCAGACGCAGGCGTTTCATGGCCCATTTACCTTCTTCAACCAAGGCTGGGCCAATTATCGAGCTCGGACCACGGTAGGGCTTGGTCGACAGGGCTTCGATATGAACCCGCCAACCGCCGAAGCGACTAGCCAAACGGACTTGCTCGATTTGCAAAGCGCTTTCGATGGTATTCCGCTATTTGGACTTCTCGCACGATCGGTGGCTCGACAACAGCATGCGAACAAACAGCTCGAAGCGGAATGGGAAGTGGAAGGCCGGATGGCTCGACGCATTGAGCAGCGGCTTGATAGTGAACTGAATACACGCATCCGCCATGCGGAAACCGAATGGACGAATCGCGTTGCTCAGCCGCTCGAAAACATGCGATTGAGCCCCACGCCGGTTGCTTTCGAGACGACGACCGAGCGATTGATCGCCCGTTATCGGGTTGCGGGTTCTTCGCAGCTTGCCGCGCATACGCCACGGCCGCTTGCACCGAGCGACAGTGTGCTGAGTGTTCAGCTCCATGTCTCGGCGATCAACAACTTCATTTCGCAGCTTCAGCTCGATGGGAAGACTTACAAGCTTGAGGAGCTGTATCAGCATTTGAATAAGGCGATGGGTTCGACGGACGTTGCGATTCCTGAAGATATGCCAGCCAATATTCATGTGCGATTCGCGGACGAAGATGCGCTCCGAATGGATGTTCAAAATGGCCAGGCGGAACTGACGGTTCGGCTCGCAGAAATTCGACAAGGGAAGTCGAAATGGAAGAACGTCCAAGTTCGCGGGCGTTTTATCCCTAAGATCAATGGACTCAATGCGGAGCTGGAACGGACCAGCTATGTGGAGCTTAAAGGGGATGGACTCAAAAAGATTGGCGGCGGCGGTGTGATCTTGCGAATGGCGTTTTCGTCGGTCCTTTCGCGAGTCTCGAATGTGCCGCTGATTCACCCCAAACTGTCGACTCACCCGCAGATGCAAGGGTTTGAGATTCGCCAGTTTACGCTGGAGGATGGCTGGATTGGCTTAGCAGTTGGACCCAAACTCGCCTCGGTAAATGCCGGGAAGCGCGAGGAGCGATCGGATACGGCTCGACGGGTGAAGAGTCCGATGATGGATGGGATTCTGCGGCGTTAGAGTATGGCCTACGGCTTTCGGATGCGGCGGAATTGCGTTAGATATTCAATGATCGTTTCGATTGGATTCACGATCATTGAATGGGCAATTCGGCATGTCGGGGCTATTTGAAGATTTGAAATGGCGAGGGCTCGTGCATCAGGTGACGGATGCCGAGTTTGTGCCGGGTTGGCTGGCGAGCGGAAGCCGGGTTGTATACGCAGGTTTTGATCCGACGGCGGATAGTTTGCATGTCGGCAGTCTTTTGCCCCTGCTCATGCTGCGGCGATTTCAGAAGGCGGGGCATCGGCCGATTGCGCTGGTTGGCGGCGCGACGGGAATGATTGGCGACCCGAGCGGCAAGAGCGACGAGCGGAATCTGCTTTCCGTCGATTTGCTAAGGCACAATGTCGATTGCCTTGCCAAGCAAATGTCGCAGTTTCTCGATTTGACCGATGGCAAAGCAAAGCTACTGAACAATTTTGATTGGATGGGGAAGTTCAGCTACCTCGAATTCTTGCGCGATGTTGGCAAGCATTTTCCGGTCAACGTGATGCTTGCGAAAGACTCAGTGCGGAGCCGCATTGAGCGTGATGACGCGGGCATTAGCTATACCGAATTCAGCTACATGCTTCTTCAGGCGTATGACTTCGTGCATCTGAGCGATGCGCATGGCTGCGAATTGCAAGTTGGCGGTAGCGACCAATGGGGCAATATCACGGCGGGGATCGACCTGGGCCGCCGCATGCGTTCGCGGCAGCTGTATGGCATGACCAATCCGCTGCTGCTCAAGTCAGACGGCGCGAAAATGGGGAAGACCGAGAAGGGGGCGATTTTCCTTTCGGCGGCGCGGACGATTCCTTATCACTTCTATCAATATTGGATTAACGTCGCCGATGTAGACGCGGGAACTTGCCTGCGATTCCTAACGGAACTTTCACGCGAAGAGATCGAAGCACTCGATGTTTCACGAACCGAAGCGCCGCACAAACGCGAGAGCCAAAAGCGGCTTGCCGAAGCGCTGACGCTGCTGGTACATGGCGAATCGGGCCTCGCGGCAGCTCGGAAGGCCACCGAGGTCTTTTTCGGGGGCGAGATCCAGGCGGACATGACGTCTGATGAATTGCTGGCGATCTTCTCCGATGTCCCAAGTAAAGCAATCGCCAAATCGTCACTGGAAGGTGACGGAATGACGCTCGTTTCAGCCCTTTGCGACGTAAAACTCTCGAATAGTCAGGGAGAAGCTCGACGGAGTGTGGAACAAGGCGGGGTTTACGTGAATAATCAAAAGCAGGCCGATGTAAAAGCTCGGCTCACCAGTTCGTCGCTCATCGGCGGGCGGCTCATCGTGCTGCGGAGAGGAAAAAAGGACTATGCCATTCTCCGAATGGAAGACGCGCCCGCCTGAAGAGGCGATTAAGAAGGCTGAGGCGCCGCCGCCTTCGATTTGGCTGAAATGGCGTCGGCGGATTCTCGTGGTTTTGCTGGTGTCGCTCGTCGTGGTCGCGGGCGGACTCTATTCGACATATCAAGCGACACAACAGGCGCCGGAGTTTTATACGACGGTCGTGACCAAACCGGTCGCTCAGACGAACGCTCCGCCGATAAAGGAAGTCGCCGAGCAGCAAATCGAAAAAGCGGAGACGGCGGCCAAGGCAAAATCAAATTGGCGATTTGAATTTACGCAGGATCAGATCAACGAGTTTTTGGCCAAAGACTTGCCAGAACTTTCGCCGAACGTGTTGCCACCCAATCTCAAAGATCCGCGAATCAAGATTGAAGAGGGTAAGGCAATGCTCGGGTGCCAGTATGATTCCGAGCGATTCAAAGCGGTGTTGTGGCTCGAGACGGAGGCGAAGGTCTCCGAAGATGGAAAAGCAATCAAGCTGATACCCAAGAGCGCCGGCGCAGGCATGTTGCCGATGCCGCTATCTCGGCTTTTCGAGAGACTCAAGGGACTCAACGGCAACACTGGCAATCTGTCGATTGAGTTAACCGAAGAAGCGCCGCAAGCGATTGTGCTTCGTCTGCGGCCCGGTGCGTTAGGGCCTGAGGAAGCGCAGTATCACATCGACTCGATCAAACTGGAGAAAGAGAGGCTCTCGCTCGAAGGCAGCTGGGACGACTAACGGCGAGTGGGCGCCCAAGATTTCGAGTCGGACGAAGCGCCGGTGGGCCTAGTGGCGACTGAAGGGGTAGGGCGATTGCTATCGCCAGCCTTGTTAAGGCGAGAATCCCAGGCGTGTGTGCTTTTGCTGAGGTTTACTCGAACAACTTGTTCGGTGCTGAGTTCTTCGCCGCTGGGAGACTTCCAACGGGCAACGATGAGTAGTTTTTCATGCGTCGGACGATGCTCGTCCCAATCAACGGACAGATATGCGCCGCGACCTAGCGTTGAATTTCGAGTGGCGCGGCGGACCTCTTCCTGCGAGAATTTCCATTCGGCGACTTGCGCCGAAGAATCGGCTTTGCTCGCGGTCGGTGAATCGACGACTTCAATGATCACCGTGCCGGTGTGCGGAACATACTTGCCATCGGCATCGCGCGGCTGAAGCACAACCAGCACACCTTCATCGCCGGGTTGACCATCTAGGTCTTCACCGCGGGTCTGGCTCTTATCGATAGCAAGCACCACGGCAGTGGACGAGTCGTTCGATTCTGGAGTCAGAGGCTCGGGACTATTGGCGCCGCTGGCCTTAGGATCGGGCAACTCATCTTCACTTGAATCGGGGGCAGGCTTGGTTGTTTTCATCGGCAAGAACGCTTCGGCGCCCTTGCCGTCGCTTTCAGCGGTGTCAGGAGCCGATTCGTTCTCATCGACTCGCTTGAGTGCTGCCTGTTTAGCATCGACTGCGGGAGGCGACGCTTCATCCTCGAGGGGACCAATTTCAAGATCGGGCGCGCTGGTTAGATCATCCGTAGGAGATTCTTCTTTTTTCGATTTGTTGGACTTCGGTTGATTGTCGATCGCGGGAACCGATTCCGGTTCCTGCCGCACACGACGATTCTTAATCGGCTTCGATTCCGCCTCTCCCCCGACGGCTTCGCGAAGCCGCTGGTTTTCCATTTCGAGGGTCATAATCTTATGTTCGGCACTCTGTAGATCGATCGACATCGACTCGATCTTGACCTCCTGCTCGGCTTTTTCATGCACGAGTTGGTTGAGGTACATGGTCGTGTAGCGACCAGAAGAACAGCCGCAACTGAGGAGCAGCAATAGCGCAAGCAGATTTCCCATCGCGGGAAATGGAGCGATCAAGTTGTATGAGTGCCGAGGCATTCGTTTGGCCGCAAATGGCGATGCGCCTGCGCGCAGGGAAGACCTGGGGCGATGAAATAACAAAAGCATCGCGAGGAGGCAACGGAGATTTGGGTTGCTAGCGGTGGTAGGACACAGCTGGTGTTAGGTAGTTCCACGAGTGACGGTGCGCAACATCGATCGATATGGCCCATAAAAACCAACCGCCCCTCCGATCACAAGCATGAGCTGCGTGCTGAAGGGAAGATCATGCAGGTGCTGAAGAAAAAAGCTCAGGCTTCCGTTTTTGATAAACGGGTGCAGCCACCACTCTATTCCGATCCCGAGCGCAAAGGCGGCAACACAACAAAGGATGGGGACAGCGAATGAGCGATGCCAGACAAGTCCAGCGCCCATTCCCAGCAGGCCGCCCGGGGCCGCGCCGGCGCGCATGCCTTGTTCGGAAAGGAACCACGTCAAGAGTGAACCAAGCACGCCGCCAATGATCGCGCCAGCGAATACAAGGAGATATTGCTTGAGCGGAGTCGTTTGAACATTCGATGACATGAAGTTTCGCCGGATGATTTTGAAATTATTGGAAAGCGCCCGATTCTATCAACTTCCAAACCTGCGGAACGAAAGCCGCGATCGATCTCGAACGATGACTTAGCACCGACTTCACGACGGGATTCAACTCGCCAAACGTTTTGTGGAGTTCAATCACTTCAAAGATCGGGTCATACCCAAAGCCGCCGCTGCCATGCCTCGCCTCGATGATGCGCCCGTAGCATTTCCCTTCGGCCCGCGCTCGAATTTCTCCATCCGGATTCGCCAGGCATAAATGGCTAACGTAGTACGCTGTCCGCTTCTCCAGCGGCACGCCGGTCAGTGCCAGGAGCATTTTGTCGATGTTGCGTTCGTCCGTTGCCCCTGGGTCCGAATATCTGGCGGAGTAAATTCCCGGTCTGCCGCCGAGGGCATCAACGCACAGTCCACTATCTTCGCCGATTACCCATTTCCCCAATTGTCGGGCGACGACGGTTGCCTTCAGGGTTGCGTTCTCGGCGAAAGTCGACCCCGTTTCGTCGACTTCGCTGGCCTGGGGATAGTCACTGACACTTCCCAGGGTTACGCCAAGGGGCTCCAGAAAACTCACTAACTCCTTTAGTTTCTTGCGGTTTCGACTTCCCAAAACGATTTCAATCGCCACTGCTTTTGGCCCTCCAATAACAAACTTGGCGACGCCCGGACCGTCAGAATTGCCGTGACCGGGAGCGTCCTCGCATGTGCCCATTCCCTCGCGAGTTGAATTCCCCTGGCCTCAACTTGCAAGTTGCCCGAAAATTCGCCGAGAGAGTACAATCTGCCCAAATTCCAGATTCGGACCATTTTGCGCCAACGGACGCCTCACCCCGCTTCTTAGGGGGCAAGGCGAATCTGGCGGAAAGATGAATTTCACTTAGGAAATCGTCGCTCTTGGAGCGCCCATCGCCCATATCATTCATTGACCGGTGTTGATTCGTTCGGTCTCGACCAGCACCTGCACACGCATTTGAGGAAGATCCATGTCAGAAGCGGATACGCTCACCGGCTCGGAAGAGTCGCCTGTAGACCCGATTGCCGAGATTGTCTACGACGTTGACCCGACGGAAACGCAAGAGTGGCTCGACTCGCTGGAGTATGTGCTCGCGAGCAAAGGTGAGCAGCGCGTTCAATACTTGCTCGATCGGCTCGAAGAAGCCGCCCGTCGACAGGGCGTCGATATTCCGATCTACGCGAACACGCCGTATATCAATTCGATTCCGCGATCGAAGCAGCCGCCTTATCCGGGCAATCGCGAAATCGAGCGCCGCATCAAAAGCATCATTCGCTGGAACGCGATGGCGATGGTGGCTCGCGCCAATGAAACCTACGAAGGCATCGGCGGACATATTTCGACGTTCGCTTCATCCGCAACTTTATATGAAGTCGCCTTCAACCACTTCTTTAACGGCCGCGGCGCCGATGGTTACTCGGGCGACCAGATCTATTTCCAAGGTCACGCCTCGCCTGGCATTTATGCGCGTGCTTTCGTTGAAGGTCGCCTCAGCGAGCAGCACCTCCTCAATTTCCGTCGCGAACTCCAAGAGCACCCGGGGCTCTCGTCTTATCCGCATCCTTGGCTCATGCCTGACTTCTGGGAGTTCCCCACGGTCTCGATGGGCCTCGGCCCGATCATGTCGATTTATCAGGCGCGATTCAATCACTACTTGCAAGATCGCGGCTTGATTCCGCCGAACAGTCGCAAAGTCTGGGCGTTCCTCGGGGATGGCGAATGCGATGAACCCGAATCGCTCGGCGCCATCACCTTGGCAGCCCGCGAACAGCTCGACAACTTGATCTTCGTCATCAACTGCAATCTGCAGCGCCTCGACGGCCCGGTGCGCGGTAACGGCAAGATCATTCAGGAACTCGAGGCCCTCTTCCGTGGCGCCGGCTGGAATGTGATCAAGGTCGTTTGGGGGGATGACTGGGATGAACTCCTCGCTCGCGACAAGACGGGCCTGCTCGTCAAACGCATGGGCGAAGTCGTCGATGGTCAGTATCAAAAATACACCTCGATGCCTGGCTCCTACATTCGCGAGCACTTTTTCGGCAAATACCCCGAGTTACTCGATCTCGTCGCAAACTACTCCGACGAAAAACTCGAAACGATGCGCCGCGGCGGCCATGATCCTGAAAAGGTCTACACCGCTTATCAACAGGCGATGCAGGCGAACGGCAAGCCAACGGTGGTGCTCGCCAAAACCGTTAAAGGCTACGGCCTCGGCGAAGCGGGCGAAGGCAAGAACATCGCCCACAATAAAAAGAAAATCGCTGAAGAAACCGCCCGCGAATTCCGCACGCGATTTGGAATTCCGATCTCCGACGAAACTGTCGCGAAGTTCCCGTTCTATAAGCCGCCCGAGGATAGCATGGAAATGCGCTATCTCCGCGAGCGTCGCGCTAAGCTCGGCGGCTCGATGCCTTCGCGTCCTTTGACGCATCCCAAGTCTGAAACGCCCGCCCTTGCTGAATACGCCGAGTTCCTTGGCGGCAGCAAAGGCAAGGAGATGTCGACGACGATGGGCTTCGTCCGCCTGCTAGAAAAACTCTGCAGCGATAAGCGCATCGGCCAAAACATCGTTCCGATCGTGCCGGATGAATCACGCACGTTCGGTATGGAAGGTATGTTCCGCAAAGTGGGTATCTATGCCCACGGCGGTCAGCTTTATGAGCCAGTCGATTCGAAGGAACTGCTCTACTATCGAGAAGCCAAAGATGGCCAGATTTTAGAAGAAGGCATCACCGAAGCGGGCTCGATGTCGTCGTTCAATGCGGCGGGCACGGCTTATGCGAGTCACGGAATCAACATGATTCCGTTCTTCATCTATTACTCGATGTTCGGCTTTCAGCGCATCGGCGATCTCGTGTGGGCCGCGGCCGATATGCGGGCCAAGGGCTTTATGATCGGCGGCACCGCCGGTCGCACGACGCTCAATGGCGAAGGTCTTCAACACGAAGACGGCCACAGCCTGCTCAATGCGATCGCGTTCCCAACCGTTCGCGCGTATGACCCGGCTTTCGCTTACGAGACGGCCATCATTGTTCTCGATGGCCTCAAGAGGATGTATCAAGATGGCGAGACCGCGATCTATTACATTATGGTCGGCAATGACAACTACGTGATGCCCGAAATGCCTGCTGGCGTCGAAGAAGGCGTTATCAAGGGCATGTATCCCTTCCGCAAACGACAGGTCGATGGCGCTCGGCACCACATCAACCTGCTCGGCTCGGGCGCGATCATGAACTGCGTCCTCAAAGCCGCCGATATTCTCGCCGACAACTATGGCATCGCCAGCACGGTGTGGAGCGTGACCAGCTACACCCAGCTGCGTCGCGACGCCCATAGCTGCGAACGCTGGAACATGCTCCATCCGACCCAGCCGCAGAAGAAGCCGTATGTTCAGCAACTCGCCGAATCGTCGCCTGGCCCCTTTGTGGCCGCGTCCGACTACGTTCGCGGGCTCGCGGAACAAATCCGCCCTTGGATCGGCGGCGACTTCTTCGCCCTCGGCACCGACGGCATGGGCCGCAGCGACACCCGCGAGGGCCTGCGACGCCACTTCGAAGTCGACGCCGAATGCATCGTGGTCGCGACTCTCTATCGCCTCATGCGACAGGGCCACTACGACGCCGCCTTCGTCGCCAAAGCGATCGCCGACCTCGGCATCAACCCCGAGAAGGTCGATCCCTATTTCGCATAGTCGAGTTTTGGAGTACCGCCTTTAGGCGGAAGGAAGTGTGAGTTGATTTGCACTTCAGCCGGCTAAAGCCGGAACTCCAACGAATGGCGCCGCCCGATAACAAAAAGATCACGAAAGAACGAAAGTTAAGCTCATGGAAGTTGTTCTCCCCTCCCTCGGCGATGGCATCGATAGCGCGGACGTCCTCAATATCCTCGTGAAGGAAGGGGACACCGTCGCGAACAACCAGGACCTGATTGAGTTCGAAACCGACAAAGCCACCGCCACTGTCCCCAGCACCGGCGCGGGGAAGATCACCAAGATTCACGTTAAAATCGGCGATACGGTCGCAATCGGCGCGACGCTCGTCTCGGTCGAAGGCGCCGGCGCTGCGGCTGCCCCACCCAAACCCGCCGCCGCACCACCTGCCAAGCCTGCCGCGCAAGCACCGGCCGCAAAACCAGCCCCGGCGAGTGCGCCCGCCGCGCAGGTGACGCCGCCGCCGAAACCAGCTGCGGCGCCTGCTCCGGTTGAGAAGCCCGTCGTCGCACAAGTTGCCGCTGAGACTCCTGCGGGGATCATTCCTGCTGGCCCCGCCGTTCGCCGTTTTGCTCGTGAAGTCGGCGTCGATCTGGCTCGGCTCTCCGGTAGCGGAAACAGCGGGCGGATCACTCGCGACGACGTTCTCGGCGAAGTCCGCCGCGTCAACCAAGGCGCCCAGAATTGCTCGAAGCCCGCTGCGAAGACGACCGCCGCTCCTGTTAGTGCGGACGCCAATGGCAACGATACCTGGGGGCCGGTCAAAATCGAGAAGATGACCAAAATCCGCAAAACGATCGCGGCCAAGATGCACGAGTCTTGGTCGAGCGTCCCGCGGGTCACGAATTTCGATGACGCCGATGTGACCGAGCTCGAAAAATTCCGCGAGTCAAGCAAAGGCGATTACGCTGCGACGGGCATCAAGTTGACGACGATGCCGTTCGTGATTAAAGCGGTTGCGATGGCGCTGAAGAATCATCCCGCCGTCAACGCTTCGATCGATTCCGTCAACGAACAGCTGATCTACAAGCAATATGTCAACGTCGGCATCGCCGTTGACACCGAACGCGGCCTCGTGGTGCCTTCGCTACGCAATGCCGATCAGCTTTCGATTCCCGATATTGCCAAAGCCCTTAGCAAGCTCACCGAGGCGGCCCGCACGAGCAGTTTTTCGGTCGATGACCTGCGCGGCAGCACGTTTACGATCAGCAACTTGGGCGCGATTGGCGGGACTTATTCGACGCCGATTGTGAACACGCCGGAAGTGGCGATTCTCTTGCTCGGGCGGTCGCGGAAGTTGCCCGTCGTGATCGATGACCAGATCGTGATTCGACTCATGATGCCGCTGAGCCTTTCGTACGACCATCGCCTCGTGGATGGCGGCACCGCCCAGCGATTCTTGAATGACGTGATGGGATTTTTGAAGGCGCCGAGCCGGTTGCTCCTCGCGCCTTGAGTTGGTCGTCAGGCGGGAGCCTGACCTACTGAATGCGATGGTCAGAACTACTTCGCCGCGGGGGCTGCTCGGCCGCGTTGGAGTTCGAAGAACTCGTCCTGTTGGGCTTTGTTATCGGCCACCGCAGAGAGGTTTAGGTTGCGGTCGTGGTCGACGGCGTAGCCGTATTCGATCACGCGGGCTTTTTCGCCTGACGAATTGGCGGCCACGGTCACGTCCCAACGCAGAATGCCCTTGGGCTTTTCGGTGCGGACGTAAACGGAGTCTTCGCTGACCTTGTCCTTCATATTGTCGGTCTCGATGCGGACGCTCATCGCGTCGCGGGTGTAAGGCAGGCGATCTAGCACGCGAACTTTCTGTTCGGCGTCTTTGAAGTTGTCGACGGTCAGTCGGTAAGCGAAGTGGACTTCGCGGTTGCCGCCTTGGACGCTCTCTTTGCGTTCGGTGAGTTCGCGACGGGTGCGCATTTGCATGTCGGCGCCGAAGCCGACGACGAAGGACTGGCCGCGGGCGACGGTGGGTACTTCAGTTTTGCCGACGAAGCGGTTGTCGAGGTAGACCGACACGGGGCCGGCGAGCAGGTCGTTGGGGCTCGAGTTGATGAGTTCGGCTTCGCGATAGACTTGCCGCGAGAGGACGGGGATCGCGACGTGATAGAACTCGTTCTTCAGCGACGCGGTGAGGATGCGGATCATTTGCTGATCGTTGCGGCTCGCGAGGCTCACGCTGGCTGGAAGTTCATACGCGATATTGGCGCTCTCTTCGCCCTCAGCCTGGAGGGCGGCGAGTTGTTCGGGCGAGCAGACGAGTTCGAGGTTTTGGGCCTCGTTCGCGGCCATGTTAATCTGCCAGTTAAAGTCGTTGTTCCCTTTGAGGTCGAGCGTGTTGCGGTAATTGTCGAGGGCGACGTTTTGCTTGGTCTTGAAGCTGCGAAGTTGGCCTTGAATATCGCCTGGGCCGCCCATGCCGCCGGCTTGGGCTTGCTGTTGCGGCGCGGTGCTCGATAGCGTGACGTGATAGGGAGCGAGGCCGGGGACGGCGGCGCTGAGGCCGGGCGAGGCAGTCGAGAGCGTGATCGAGACGTTGTTCCAATCTTCGCCCGTCATCTGCTGCACGAGGGCGTTGTATTCGGCGCGGACTTCTTTCTTTTCGGTGTTCGCCCGGAAGGTGTAAGCGGGCGACCAGCCGCACTGATTCACCATGTAGCTGAGGTTGATGTCGATTTCGGCGTCGCCCATTTTGTCGGCGAAGATCACGGCTTCGAAAACTTGCTTCGTCGAGCCATTAGACAGCTCCGCGAGTTTCGCTTCGGTGTGCTGGATTTTTTCGTTGATGTCGGCTTGCGCGAACGCGAGGGCGTTTTCTTCGGCGCCGATCGTCGCGAGTTGTTCGAACGCGAACAGGGAGAGTTTTTCGAGCGTTTCGGCGCTCAGGACGCCTTTGGTGATTTCGACTTGGGCGGTGGGGGCGACGAAGTTTTTCAGGGCTTCGACGAACTGGACTTTTTTGCCAGCGACCGTGATTTGCGTTTGGTTCATGACCAGCTTTTGGCGCAGGTCTTTGAGTTCGAGCTCGAGTTTGCGGATGTCTTCGCGGGGCGTTTCGCCGACGGCGCGGGTGCGGAAGCGGACGGCGCGGACTTCGACGTTCGAGGAGCCTTCGGCGAAGAGGCTGCCGGGGACGACTTGGGGCGGGAGGCCTTCGACGACGATCTCGCGGGCGCCTTGGGCTCCCGTGATTTTGACGCTGCGGGTGACAAGCGCCTGCGAGCGGTAGAGGGTGACGCTGGCGACTTTGGATTCGACGGTTTGGGCGACGGCATCGACCACGGCCGCGCTGGCGGCGAGGCAGAACAACAGGGTGAGCGGGATGAGACGCATAAA
>JBKJSI010000005.1:0-3116 GCA_046595915.1 Pirellulaceae bacterium | reverse complement strand
GGCCAGCAGCGCCGCCGCCGGTTGATCGGTCTCGTCGCACTGCCGCTTGATCCCCCCCGGCAAGCCCCCATGCTGATCCCACCCCTGATGATAAAGCTGAATGAACTTCACACCTCGCTCCGCCAACCGTCGGGCGAGCAAACAGTTCGCCGCAAACGTTCCCGGCTTCTTCACATCCGGCCCGTACAAATTCAAGACATTCTCCGGTTCTTTTGACAAATCCGTTACCTCGGGCACGCTCGACTGCATCCGAAACGCCATCTCATACTGGGCGATCCGCGTCTCCAGCTCCGGATCATGCGACTCGGCCGCATGCAGCTCATGCAAACTCCGCAGCTGATCGAGCATCGCTCGCCGGCTTTCGGTCGACACGCCCGCCGGATTGTTGAGATACAAAACCGGCTCTTTTCCCGAGCGAAACTGCACGCCCTGATACCGCGACGGCAAGAAGCCGCTCCCCCAAAGTCGCGAGTAGAGCGGCTGATCGGTCTTCCCCTTCGTCACCAGCACCACGAACGCCGGCAAGTTCGCGTTCTCACTCCCCAGCCCATAAGTCAGCCAAGCCCCAATGCTCGGGCGTCCCGCAATCTGATTGCCCGTCTGCAAAAAAGTGATCGCCGGATCGTGATTGATCGCCTCGGTATACATCGAGCGAATGATCGCAATCTCATCGACCATCTTCGCCGTATGCGGCAACGTATCGCAAATCCACGCCCCCGACTTGCCATGCTGCTTAAAAGGAAAGATCGACCCCGCCAAAGGCAAAACCGCCTGATTCCCCGACATCCCCGTCAGCCGCTGCCCATTGCGAACCGAGTCCGGCAAAGGCTGCCCCTTCATCTCCACGAGCTTCGGCTTGTAATCAAAAGTCTCCAGCTGAGAAGGCCCGCCGCTCTGAAACAAATAAATAACCCGCTTCACCTTCGCCTCATGATGCGGCTTCCCCAGCACACCAGGAACCACATCCCCGCGAGGCGCCCCATCAGTCGCGCTGCGATCAATAGCACAGCCATCCCGCGCCAACAAATCCGCCAGCGCCAACCCCCCAAACCCCAGCCCCAATTTCGAAAGGAACTCCCGCCGGGAAGTTCCCGCCACGAATGCCGGACCGCTGCAATGTTGGTTTTGATTCATTTTGAATACCTTATGCCATTCTTGTCCATGTTGATCATCTTGATCAACATACGGAAAACAAGCGGTTGTCAACAATAAATAGTCATAACTTCTTACTAAATAATAACTTGCGCAGTCTTGCGCGCAGTCGTGTGCGTCCACCGTGAGCGCGCAAGACTACAAGACTACAAGATTGGAAAAACAAGGGCTTTTTCATCGCATTCCCTCAAGTCTATTTCGCCACAACGTCATCGAGATTCATCACCGCCTGCACGACCACCGTCATCGCCGCATGCCGCGCCGGATCAAGCGACTCATCCCGCTTCGAATCCCCGATCGCCAGCAGCAACTTCGCGTCCGCAACATGCCCCTGATAATGGGCCAGTTGATGCTCGAACAGCGCGAGCAAAACCTCCGCCTCCTTCTCACTCGGCCTCCGCGACGCCAGCCGCTCAAACGCCGCCCCAATCGCCCCGATGTTCGACTCCCGCGCATCCTCCTTGAACTGCAAAATCTCCCGCTGAGCCAGCGCCCGCGCGCTCTCGATAAACTGCGGATCATTCAGCAGCACCAGCGCCTGCAGCGGCGAAGAAGTCCGCTCCCGCCGCACCAGGCAATATTCCCGCGTCGGCGCATCAAGCGTCGTCATCGTCGGCGGAGGCGAAGTCCGCCGCCAAAACGTATACAAACTCCGCCGATAAAGATCATCGCCCGCAGATTGCCCGTACGACTTCCCCGTCCCCGCCTCCTCCCAAAGCCCCGCCGGCTGATAAGGAAAGACCGATGGCCCCCCGATTCGCGGCTTCAAAAGCCCACTCGCCGCCAAAGCCTCATCCCGCAAAAGCTCCGCCGCCAACCGATACTTCGGCCCCCGCGCCAGATAAATATTCTCCGGATCCTTCGCATAAAACCCCGCATCACTCGGCGTACTCGCCTGCCGATAAGTCGCCGAGAGCACGATCGACTTAATCAACCGCTGCAAATCCCACCCGCCCGAAACAAAATCCCGTGCAAGATAATCGAGTAGCTCCGGATGCGTCGGCAACTGCCCCTGCAAACCCAAGTCCTCGCTACTAGCCACAATCCCCCGCCCAAAAAGCATCTGCCAAGTCCGATTCACCGCCACCCGCGCCGTCAGCGGATTCTTCGGATCAACAACCCACTTCGCAAACCCGAGCCGATCTCGCTTCACGCCCTCCGGAAACGGAAAAATCCGCGAAGGAACATCCGCCGAAACCACCTCGCCCGGCGCATCATAAGCCCCGCGCTTCAGCAAATGCGTAGGCCGCTCAAACGGCGCCTCCTGCATCACCATGATCTGCTTCACCTTCGCAACGAGGTCGTTTTCCTCTCGTCGCGCCGCGAGACCCGCCTCATACGCTTTTTTCCAACCTTCCGTCTGGCGCAGTGCATGATCCGCGAGCACCACCTCGCCGATCGCCCGCTCCGGAAAGTAAGTCCTCAAAACCTCCGCCGCATCGAGCGTCCGATCAAAGATTTCAAGCTCGTCGAGGGCCCCGCCCGTAAATCCGACATCCCGAAACCGAGCCCCCAGCGCCAGATTCACGCCCCCGACGCTACTGTCGCCCCATTCACCCCGATGCTGAATATCACGAGTCAGCCGATCGCGAACGATTTCGAGTTCACATGGGTCGCCATCGACATAAATCTTCAATCCGCTCGCCCGCGATAGCCCGTCGTAAGTCACCGCCACATGCGACCACTCATTCTCCTTCAACTTTTGCTTGCCGCGCACCTGGATCGCGTTCCCCGGCCAAAAGTGAATCAGCGAAAACACCGGCGCATTATTATCCAGCACGAGCGAATACCCGCGAAACGCCGAATCTTCCGCCGCGACGCTGCGATGCAAGACAATCATCCGCGGCTTCGGCGCCGGCGGCCTCACCCACATCGCGAAGGTGAACGGAGTCACCCGCCCAAAATCGGCCACATTCCCGCAGCTAAACTGAGCATCCCCGCCAAACCCGATCGCAAAGCCTGAC
>JBKJSI010000534.1:0-3708 GCA_046595915.1 Pirellulaceae bacterium | reverse complement strand
AACGACGCCGCGCCGCGTACTCCTGAGCGTCTCGGCGACTTCCGCATCTTGCGGCGGCTCGGCGCTGGCGGCATGGGAGTCGTCTTTGAAGCAGAGCAACTCTCGCTCCAGCGTCGCGTCGCGCTGAAAGTTCTACCTTCGGTGGCCGCGTTCGATGAACGCGCGTTGCAGCGATTTCAACATGAATCGCAAGCGGCGGCGGCGCTACAGCATCCCCATATCGTCCCAGTATTTGCGGTGGGGCAGGAACAGGGCATTCATTATTTCGCGATGCAACTCATTGAGGGGGAGTCGCTTTCATCGATTCTCCAATCCCTGCGCTCGACGAGAAGTGAAGGAAGCTTGGGGGCTGAGACGACGCTTTCGATTGAGAGGGACGTCACTCCGGGCGAATCGTTTTCGACGGATCCGTTGCGTGAGCCCAAGGAGCCTCGCGCCTGTCCTTTTTCGAGCGAGTTCGGAACGATTGGCTATTTTCGAACGATTGCCCAGTTAACGCGCGACGCGGCCATTGCACTTCAGCATGCTCATGACGTTGGGGTGATCCACCGTGATGTAAAACCGGGAAATCTCCTCCTAGACAAAGAAGGAAAAATTTGGATCACCGATTTTGGGCTGGCGAAACTGCCCGGCAGCGACTTAACGGGTTCGGCGGATGTCATGGGCACGCTGCGATATATGGCGCCGGAGCAGGCCAGCGGCAAGACCGTTTCCCTCGATGCGCGGTCCGACGTTTATTCACTCGGGATAACGCTCTATGAACTGCTTACCCTGCGCCGGGCATTTGATGCAGAAAGCCAAGAAGCACTGATGCGGAGAGTGCTCACTGAAGAACCAATCGCCCCTCGCAAATTGCATAGGCAAATCCCGATCGATTTGGAGACAATTGTCCTAAAGGCGATGGCGAAGGAGGCAAGCGACAGATACTCTTCGGCCGGCGATTTCGCGCGGGACTTGCAGCGATACTTGACGGATGAGCCGATCAGGGCGCGGGCGCCAACGCTCAGGCAACGTGCCGCCAAATGGATGCGCAGAAATCGTGTGCTGACCACCGCGATCGCCGTCTCGCTGCCTCTGCTCATGCTGGCTGGAATCATCGGTCTGTCGATTGGGACGTATCAACTCGATGAGCAGAGGCGAGCGGCGGAAAAGGCACTCGAGCGCGAGTCCATTGCGCTCGGAGATGCAAAAGCCGCTAATTTGCAGGCCGCGCGGCGCCTTGCGGCGGAACAACAAGCACGAGCCAGCGAGCGGCTGATGGCTTATTACCACTCGGTTTCGCTCGCCAATGTCGAGGCGGGGAATGGAAACATCGAGGCGGCGAAAAGTTTGCTTGCTAGTTGTCCGGAGGAGCTGCGCGGCTTTGAATGGGGTTATGGCCAGCAGCTTTGTCACTCGGAACTTGCCTCGATCCCAGTGGAATCGGGATTCATCCATGACATTGCGTTTTTGCCGACGGGCGAATTGGCGACGATCAACCCTCAGGGAATCCAGCATTGGAATGCTCCAAAGGATCAACTTGTCCAGCACTTACCAAAATTCATGGTTGATGTGGCAAGCAATGCCATCAAGCTCTCGCCCGATGGCAAGTATGCGATTCGTTTTTTGAATCATCAATTCAAAATCTCGCGAGTGCTCCCATCCATGTTGCTGGTCTACGTTTTCGAAACAGCATCTGGAAAATTGGTGGGAACCTTTGCGGGACACAAGGCAGTGCTGTATGACCTGGAGTTCAGCCCCGACTCGAGGTCAGTGATTTCTAGTGATCATGATGGCAAATTGGCGATTTGGGACATCGAATTAGTGCGCCCGTCGGTCATCATCGCCGATGCGGGAGCGCTTGCCGTCACCTACTTTCCCAAGGGCGATCGCTTTGCCATTGCCTCGAAGAAGGCCATCGAGATTCGCGATGCATCCACGGGAGCTGTCGTCAGGAAAAGTGATGACCCCGGTCAAGTTAGCCGCATTAGAAGTACCATCGTTGCCAGCAAAGATGGTCGGTTTTTGGCAACAAGCAACCTGGGAGGCAAAATAAGGATTATCGACGCGGAATCGGGCGCGACGACGATGGTGCTAGACGCGGAATTGGGGGATCAAGGGCGATTCTGTTTTAGTCCTGATGGGAGATCGATCGTCACGACGGACCATCGTGACTATTCGATGCGTGTCTGGAATTGGCGAACCGGTGCGATAGAACGGCGGATTTTCGTGGAGCGAGAGCAAGTGAGAACGGTTCAGTTCTCACCCGGAGGCGACTACCTGGTGACGTTGTCTGGAACGGCGTCAGTCCGATTATGGAGCATCGCGAGCGAAATCGCGCGCCGAGAATTCGGCACAGTGGTGCGTATTGCCACGTCATCCGCGAATGGCAACTTGGCCCACGGTCGCGTGGTCGTTAGTTCCCAGGGCGACCGCCTAGCGATCTTCGCAGTCAAGAATGCGAATGTTTTCAGTTTCCCCCAAGGTGTACTCGAACGAACTCTTGAATCGAAGAAGGGAACCATTGTCGATATGGCATTCGATGATCGTCAGCCCACGATTCGTCAACTGACGACCGAGGGGCAGAGGACGCTGAATCTTGTGAACGGTCAGATCAAGGAAGATGGCGCCCTGTCGACGACGGTGCTCATGCCCTCCTATGGCAGGTTCGCCGGTGATTCCGAAGTTCGTCTCGGAGTTGGGGAACTGTGCCCTCAAATTGTGAGATTCGCTGGCGAACGACTTCTTCGAGCAGCGCCAGTAAAAAACAAAGATTGCGATTGGATCGAGGTGATTGACCGTGAAACCTCAAAACCGATTACGTCTTTTTTGGGTAGCATTCCCAGCATCGTCTACTGTGTAACGGGCTCGATCGACGGAAAGCGTTGTGCCGCAGCGGGAATGAGTGGCAATGCGATTATGGCATGGAATGGAAATCCAGCACGTGAAACCTGGAAACAAGAATCCCAGGTCCGTGTCTTAGCCATGGAGTATAGCGACGATGGCCAACTGCTCGGTGTCGCGGATGCCGACGGGGGAATTCGCATTTTGGATGCGGATACAGGAAGCCTCATCAGTCGAATCGCCATGCCCGTTCAAGAAAGGGTTCAGTTTGATTTCGATTCGACGGGCAAGCGAATTGCTATCGCCGTGGGAAGAATTTTCGATGAAGTCGGCGAGGTGCGAATCTGCGAGGTTTCCAAGGGGCAGTCCCTGGCGCGAATTCCCTTTGAGAAAGCCATTGAAAGTGTTCGGTTTTCTCCAGACGGGCAGCACTTACTTGCCAGCGACTATACCGGCAAGCTGTGGGTCATTCGAAACACTCCTCTGTCCGCTGATGAACGACTCGCCGTGCATGACCAAGCCACCAGTCGGTGGAGGCTCTCGCGAATTCGCCAAGCGCAATCCGAGCGCGATCATTTTGCCGCGATCTTCAACCTTGATCAGCAACTCTTTCGCGAGCCCCATTTAACGAAGCTCAAAGCCCAGCGTGTGCTCGCTAAAACGGCGATCGGGCAGGAAGCGGAAACGCTCGACGAATCAACTGCCCAAGAGCTAGCGCGAATCGTTAGTCTCAAAGATTTGCCGGCGGCCTTTTTATTGTCGGCCTACTATTACGAGCACTCCAACCAGGCGGCGCACCAGCAATTCTTCGAACAATTGACCAAGAAACTCAAGCCCGATGCCGACGTCATGTCGTTTTCGCAGGTGTATCGCCTGGGAGTGATG
>JBKJSI010000464.1:0-3505 GCA_046595915.1 Pirellulaceae bacterium | reverse complement strand
GAATGGCACTAACTTAGCGATAACCCCTTGACGCCATATTAGTTAACAATGCTAGCGGTGATTGCTAGCACTTCTCCGCATCTTTTATAAAAAAAGTAGAGCCTCCGTGAAGAATGGTTGTGTTCCACCACACCCATTCGACAAGAGGCTCTGTGATGTTGAGTATCTCCCAAGTCTTGCAGCAATTCAAGCAAGCCTGGACGCGGCAATTGGATGATCGGCATCTCGAACAAGCTTGTCGAGATGCGGGCATCGTTTGGCGGGACCGGGTGTTGCCTCCGGTGTATACGATCAAGCTGTTCTTGCTTCAGATTTTGCACGGCAACACCGCCTGTGATCACTTGCCGCGACTTGCTGATCGCCGATTTTCCGGCGAAGCTTACTGCAAGGCGCGAATGCGGTTGCCGTTGAAATTGTTTCAATCCCTGCTCGCACGGTGCGCTAATGCGATGCTCGCCGCCGTCAAGGGAGAGCGCCTGTGGCGCGGACATCGCCTCTGGATGCTCGACGGCACAGGCTTTTCCATGCCTGACGCTAAGCCGCTGCAAGCCTTTTTCGGTCAGCCAGGCGCTCAGAAGAAAGGCTGCGGATTTCCGATCGCCCACAGCTTGGCGCTCATGCATGCCGGGTCGGGATTGGTGACGCGGCTGCTCATCGCGCCGCTGCGAACGCATGACATGTCGCTCGTAGCTCGACTGCACGATCAACTTACCACCAACGATGTCGTGGTGGGTGATCGGGGCTTTAGTTCCTACGCTCATTTGGCCCTGTTATGGCGACGCGGCGTGTTCGCACTGATGCGCGCTCACCAAAGGTTGATTGTCGATTTCACGCCGCGTCGCCTTCACGTACCGCCTAGTCGCAAACGGACGCCTGCTGAGCTCGGAAAACCAACTTCTCGTTGGGTGAGGAAGTTGGGGAAACTGGACCAGATTGTCGAGTGGTTCAAACCGAGTAGCCGCCCTGACTGGATGACGCCCGCCGAATACGCGGCGCTGCCAGAAAGCTTGCTCGTGCGAGAATTGCGATATGCGATCAAGCGAGCTGGATTCCGTGTCCGCGAAGTGACGCTCGTGACCACATTGCTGGACGCCGAACTCTACCCAGCCGCAGAACTCGCCGAACTCTACCTGCGACGCTGGAACATTGAAACCGCGTTCGCGCACTTGAAAACGACCTTGGGAATGGATGTGCTGCACTGCAAAACGGTTGAGGGCGTGCAGAAGGAAGCCCTGATGTTCGTGCTGGTGTACAATCTCGTGCGGATGGTAATAGGCGAAGCGGCGCGACGACAACAAGTTGACGTTGAACGCATCAGCTTCCTTGACGCACTGCGTTGGATTCTGTCCGCCGAAGCTGACTCCCGACTACCCGACCTAATCGTCAATCCGCTTCGCCCCGGCCGTTACGAGCCCCGCGTCCGCAAACGGCGCCCCAAACAATTTCCACTCATGAAGCAGCCCCGCGCCCAACTTCAGAAAGCCTTTGAAATCCGAGGGTTAGGGGCTTAAGTTAGTGCCATTCTAGAGTGTCCCCTTAAATGCATTCCAGGTGGGATGATGTTTGCCGCCGATGTAACATTGGGGACTGAGTTGGAGCCGGTAGTGGACCGGCTACTAGGTGAGCCCGGAACTTCCTATCTGCACGTCCACAACGCTAAGCCGGAATGCTATAGTTGTCGGGTCGATCGCCTATGACCCTGACGCTGAACCCGGCGTTGCGGCTTTGCGGACCAGGATGCACGTTAAGCGGGTCCGCCAAAACAATAGTGCGGCACAAGCAAGAGGAGGATCAGACAATGCGTTGGGCATTTCTTTTTGCACTGATTGTCAGCGTCTTTTCAGCAAGAGCTGAGGATCCGCCACGCCCCTCTCTCGAGGAGGAGCTTAAGGCGATTCAAAGCTCGGCCTGGCGCCAAAGCAAGGCTCGCGATCCCAAACAGAGTTACGACGAGTGGATTGAGGTCACGTTGACAGCGTCAGGTGATCGGCGGTATCTAGGAGTCGGGATTCGCGCCCAGGAGATCCTGACAGGGAAGGAAATGAGCCTCCAAGACTACGGAAAGCTGGAGGTCAATGCGGAGGAAATCAAAGGGGATCGCTTCTTTCGGTTTGGAAAGAATGGTTCCATCCGCTACCGGCTCGACGGAGACAAATTGATGTTGGACGGCAAGTTCCCCGGAATGCTCGTCCCTGACCTCCCGCTGTCCGGGAGCTGGATGAAGGTCATTCCCCCGCCGCCGAAAAGGAAACGCTAGAACTGAAAGACAACGATAGGGTTGATCCAGATCCTCGTCGAATCAGCCGCTGCTAACGGATGAGTAAAGCGGGACATGCTATTTTAGGGGCTTGAAAATTAGCAAGTTTCCATAAACACCCAAAATTAACCCTATTGCGGCCGTATTGCTTTTCATAAGACGATGCTGGCTGGCACTTCGCACTTCTGTTCAAGCCAGAAGCTGCGCCTTACGTCGTTAACTTGTTCATTTTGGAGTACCGGATATAGCCAGGCTGCTGTGAGTAGATCTCCCCGCAATTCCTACCACGACTAAGGCGGAACTCCTACGCAAGCAAGGCGATAAGAAAGGTAACGACGTTGAGTAGCACAAGGTCTGCAGCAGGTCGAGGCTGTGGCAGACTGGGGCCGCATGTTTGCTATCTAGGCATTATCTAGCTCACTCAGCCCCCGTCGCAGCTGTGTTGGATCGTTCGGGCGATGGAGGAGCGGTCGATGAAGTTGGTATTGAAATACGGTTTGTTCACCGGTGGCTTGGTAAGCCTACCGACAATGGCTGCGTGGTTCTCGTGGCAGCTCGGCGGGTGGGGGCAAGCGACTTGGGCGAATGTGGGGTTCCTCCTGTTCCTGCCATACGTCATGCTCGGCCGCGGGGTGTTCGGGGCGAGTAAACGAGGGGGTCGTCTACCGGGATGGATTTGGGTCGCATTTTGGTACACCACAATGGTGGTGGTCACTTGGTTCGCTGTTGGCTATGTCGGCCGGATGACGACCATCACTCTGAAACCGAGTGACGACGAGCCCCACACCTTGCTCCGGCTCAGGGAGCGGGACCGGATCCTGGCGGTGCTCGATTGGCCCAAGGAAACGTCCACGAGGTTCCGAGGGGGCTACGATAAGTTGGCCCTGATGGTCGAGATGCTCGGGCCGGACGGCTGGGTTGATCGCGTCAGCTCCTTAACCGGCCCCGAACCAACACTCCGCGATGTGGATATCTATGGACGTACGACCCTGTTCATCGACAACCGGGCACATGGCGCGGCGGCCATTGCGTACGGGGAGCAGTCGTTCATCGCCCCAGCGGGGGAGGTGTTCTCCCGCCGCGTACTCGAAGCTGTTGGGGCCGCCCCGGTGCGCGTCGACGGGTCGCCGGCGGGAGAGATCCAGACCCGACTCCAGAGCGACGCGACGGAGTGGGTGGTTCATGGCGCCTTAATCGACACGAGCGGGAGACGACGGTATCGGCTCCGGAAAGTCGTCTATGTTAACG
>JBKJSI010000367.1:0-7004 GCA_046595915.1 Pirellulaceae bacterium | reverse complement strand
GGCGCTACGTCAACGCGAAACCGCAACTCCCGTGGAAATCCCGAAAACCCCCGCAAAAATCGCCGCGTAAAACGCGCAGGGAGTGGATCGCACCCTCGCGAAAGGCTACCAGCAAATGCACATGATTTGGCATCACCACTGCATCCGTTAGTACATAGCGATCATTATCAAAATATAGTAGCGAGTCGATCACTATTTTGGAAAACTCGGGCCTTGCAAGAACGCATGCCCCCGCAGAGCAGTCAAGCTTTTCATCCCAGTTGGTAAATAGCTGCCAACGAAGTCTGGCGCGCGTGGCAGGCGGCAACTTCTTCACAGCATCCCGCCACTCCAATGATAGATCGAGCTGATTGTTCTTCATCAACTCCAACTTGTAACGATGCAGTCTCGCGGCGACTTCTCGAGGAAAAGAATCCGCCGTTCGCCATGTAATGAAGCAGATCGTTCCAGCCTGAGCCCAATGAGGCAGTCGTTTCCATTCGATGGAGTAATCCTGTGAGCTATCGAAACACTGTAGATCAATCAGCGAATTTTCTGATGGTTCGTGATCCATTGGTGATTGCCGTTTATGATACAAGGTCCGGATTATTGAGGGACGATGTAGCGCTGTCGCTCCGCGACTGCAGGCTATTTGAGCCCTCGATCGATTTCACGACAATAATTCAAGCCTAATTTCAGCGATACGTTTTCTCATCGCAAGTCGATTAAAAAGTTCGCGTCGCGGGAGCGACAGCGACTACGTTTCCCATCGCACTGCCCTCCGTGAGGGGGCGCTACTTACATCGCCGCTTCGGCCGCGCCTCCGGGGGACGCCGCGGCCGGTGCGTCGACACGCCGCACTTCTTCCAGTTTTTTCGCCGGCGGTACGTTGCCGAGTTGAAAGACTCGATCTTGCACGAGGCTTTTTCCTTTAGGAGAAAAAGCTTTGATCCGCACGCACCAGATCACTTTGATGATCACGCCTTCATAGGAGAGCGGGCTGTTGGGGAGCGTCGCGCGGATGACTTGTTCTTGCAACAGCTCGTCGCGGCGGCTGCTGGCGACGCGGCGTTCGAAGCGATTGACGAGCAGATCCTCTTCGCCTTTGCCTTCGGTGTACCAGAGCACGGAGGCTTCGAGCGAGTTGAACTGCATGTCGCCGGCATCGACGATGTGGTAGCGGCATTCGAGCACATCGCCCGGCTCGTATTGGTCTTTGCCGTCAGGGAACCAAACCTCAATTCGCGGCGCCATTTTCGACTCCGCTGGGGCATGAGTGAGGATAGATTACGACAGGAAAGCTGCGTGAATACTTGGGCCACTGCTCGGCTTGGCCTTCCACTACAAACTGCCAGCGCACGCTGTTGTGTTCCGAGCGAAAGGAATGCATCGCGCACTCGGGCGCGCGAAATTTCGCTTGGGTCTCGAATTGGATATCGTGATCGATTTCAAATGCCTCGCGGCGAAAGATCGTTTCCCGATGCACGACGCAGAAATCTTCGCGCAAGTCGGTGCCCTGTTTGTAACTGACACCTTCTTGGCATTCGAGCCGCAGCTCCATCCACTTGTAGCGGTGGCGGCCCGCTTGCGAGAGATAGACCTCGTACTCGTGCCCGGGGTAGAGCGGGTGGGCGGATATTTCGACCTGCGTGGGGCCGACGCCGGTCATGAGCGTCAATTGGCGCACGAAGTAGAAGATGGACCAAATGCCGACGGCGATGAGTGCGCCTGCGAAGATGCTGAGGGGGATATCGGGCCGATTATTGAGGTGACTTCGGAGGGCCCAGATCGAGACGACCACGGCCAAGACACACCAGACGGCGCAGAAAATGGTCGCGGCGGTCAGTTTCCAAGCGGGGCTTTCGTAAGCTGGCAGGCGATAGGCGAGCGTAATGCCGGGGCTGTTGGTGAGATCTTCATCGTCGGGAATCGTCGGGTAACCGCTGAGGGGTAAGGCGTCGCTGATGAGTTCAATGGTTGCTGCACGTCGCGCGATGGCGGAGCGGCGTTCGCGGCTCGTACCGACCCACAGGACCGCGTAGACAAAGCGACCGCCGCCTACGACGATGAACGCCGCGAGCACTAAAAGCGCGATCCAGAAGCCGAGCCCCGTGAGTTTCGGAACGCCTTCGGGGATGTTGGTGAGGACTTGGGTCAGCAGCAGGCCAACGAGGGCGGCGGCGCCCAACAGGAAGAGCGTGCCGAAAAAGAGCGCCTCGCCCACACCGCCGGCAATTCGGGAGCCGGTTCGGCGAGCGCCGCGTTTCTTTTCGAGCCACTTAAAACCGCCTGGCACTGTGCGCTACTCCAAGAGCGACGAATGGTCCATAATTTGTGAAACGGCTCTTTGTGTGCCACTGGCTATGCCAGTGTGTTGCAGAAACGAACGCCATCCTTCATTCAGCACTGGCATAGCCAGTGGCACACAACCTTGTGTTGAAATTCGCATCAGCACATCAGCCTCGCCACAGGATAACCCAAATGGCATGCGAGCATCGTAGGTTTAGCCCACCCGTGAGGAAGGGGGGAGCGCGGGCAGGGCTTGGAATCGTTGCCGCGGTCGCATTGACCGTAGCGACTTCACTTGCTGCACTTGGCGGTGATTGGCCGGGATTCTTGGGGAAGGATCGTGACGGCGTCGCCCATGACGAAAAGCCGATTTCGCCCTGGAAAGGCGAGCTAAAGCCACTCTGGAAAATTTCGCTTGGCGCGGGATACGCCGGGGCCGTGGTGGCTGAGGGCAAGGTTTTTGTCGCCCATCGCCAGGGAGCAAGCGACTTTCTCGATTGCTATCCGGCGCGCGGCGGCGAGCGGATTTGGCGGGCAACTTTTCCGGCCACCTATTCCGGCGGCTACGACCAAGACAAAGGCCCGCGCGCGGCGCCAACGGTCAGCGGCGGGCAGGTTTTCTTTTACACGGCGACCGCCGACTTGCATTGTGTCGACGCGAAAAAGGGTGAAACGGTTTGGTCGCGGGCGTTGGGCAAGGATCACAAGCCGAAGGAGAGCTATTTCGGCGTCGGCGCGACGCCGCTGGTGCTCGAGAAACTCGTGATCGTCCCGCTCGGGGGGAAAAATGTCGCGGGCCTCGTCGCGCTCGACAAAGCGACAGGCAAGACGAATTGGAAGGCGGTCGAGGATGACGTGAGCTATAGCTCGCCGATTTTTGCCAAGGTCGGCGGCAAGCCAGCCATCATTGCGGCGATGCGGGAGAAATGCGTGGGCATCTCGCCGGACGATGGCAAGGTGATCTTCGATGTGCCGTTTGGCGATCGGAGCCTCAGCGTGACCGCCGCGACGCCGCTTGTCGAAGGCAATCAGCTCTTCTTGACCGCCGAGTATGGAATTGGCGCGGCGATGCTCGACCTTTCGAAAACGGATGCGCCGGCGATTTGGGAGAATGACGACTCGCTCTCGTGCCACTACAACACGCCCATTTTCTACAAGGGCTTTCTTTTCGGCACTCGCGGGCGCGAGGATTTTCGGCAGGGCGATTTGCGATGCGTGAACGCTGCCGATGGCAAAGTGAAATGGGAAGAGAAGGGCGTCGGCGTTGCGCATGCGATTCGCATTGGCGAGCAGATTTTGCTCGTTGGCGTCGATAGCAAAGTTCGGCTGATCAATGCCTCGCCCGCAAAGTTTGACGAAGTGGCGCTGGGCTCGCTGGGAGATGGCAGAATGCGGGCGGCGCCGGCTTATTCTGATGGACTGCTGATTGTGCGGGCGAGTCTTTCGCCCACGAAATCGGAACTTCGCTGCTTCGATTTGGGCGCTGGCCAATAGCCGCGTATGCTACGAAAAAAGCCCTCGGCATGTCGCATGTCGAGGGCTTTAGTTTATTCGCAAAGCTAAAATCGCTTAGGCGCCAGATTCGCCGCCAGCGGTTTGTGCCCGGCTGGGCATGAACTCGATCACATGATCGATCAAGTTATATTCCTTCGCCTCAGCGGCCGACATGAAGCGGTCGCGGTCGGTGTCTTTGTCGATCTTCTCGAGCGCGTGGCCCGTGTGCTTGATCATGATCTCGTTCATGAGTTCCTTGATCCGGCGCAGCTCTTTCATGTGAATCGAGATCTCTTCCGCAGTGCCTTGCATGCCGGCGAGCGGTTGATGGATCATGATTCGTGAGTGGGGCAGCGAGTGTCGCTTGCCCTTGGCGCCGGCCGTGAGAAGGACCGCGCCCATCGAGGCGGCTTGGCCGATGCAGTAGGTCGCGACGTCGCAGGTGACGAACTGCATCGTGTCGTAAATCGCCATGCCGGCGGTGATGCTGCCGCCGGGTGAGTTGACGTAGAGGTGAATGTCCGCCTTCGGGTCTTCCGATTGCAGGAAGAGCATCTGGGCGACGATCACATTCGCCGAATCGTCATTGACCTGGCTGCCCAGGAACACGATGCGGTCTTTGAGCAGGCGGCTGTAAATGTCGTAGACGCGTTCTTCGCGCCCACTCTTTTCAACGACATAGGGGATCATGGGCATATCGAAATTCTCCGGTGATTTGCTGGCCGTGTTGGTGCTGGCACTGTGCTGGGCTAGTTGTGCTGGAGGAGGTTGGCTGACGCGCGACGTTAGGTTGATGTTTCCATCAGCTCTTCGGGCGTCGCCTTCTTCAAGATGTGATCGACGAGGCCGTAGTCGAGCGACTCTTGGGCCGAGAGGAAGAAGTCGCGATCGGTGTCCTTGGCGATCTGCGTGATATCGCGGCCGCAGTGGCTGGCGATGATCTGATTCAGCACGTCACGGGCGCGCAGAATTTCCTTCGCCTGAATCTCGATATCGGAAACCTGTCCGCCGACGCCGCCGTAGGGCTGATGCAACATGACGCGGGCGTTCGGCAGGCAGTAACGCTTGCCTTTCGCGCCGCCCGCGAGGAGGACCGCTGCGCCGGAGGCTGCCTGACCGACGCAGTAGGTCGCGACGCTGCAGGAGAGCATTTGCATCGTGTCGTAAATCGCGAGCGTCGCGACGACGTCGCCGCCGGGCGAGTGGATATAGAAGTGGATGTCCTTCTTTTTGCTCTCGCTCTGAAGGAAGAGGAGCTTCATCACAACCGCGTTGGCGTTGCCGGTGTGGATTTCGCCTTCCAGGAAGATGATGCGGTTCTCGAGGAGCAAATCGCCCAGCGTCATCTGGCGCTGCCGCTGGTACTGTTGGTACGCGGCGGAGTTCTCGAGGGGGTACGGCATGCGAAGGTCCATGAACAGTTCCTTATTCGGCCCGTTGATCACGTTGGCGATTCATCACGTTTACTAATCACGTCAGCGCGGGAGGCGAATCGTCTCTCTCCCAGCATGCTATGCGTCCTGCCGCTGCGAGGCGAGGGGCGCGCCGTCCGTGACCCAAACTTCCAATGGTGAAAAGACTTGCGACGATGCACCGCGAACGATGGCTGCTCGCACATCCCCCGCGCTCCATCGCAAAGCGCAAATATAGCACGTTCGCTAAATTCAACAGGTGGGTGAAATTAGGCGATTTATGCGGGGGGAGTGAGGCTAAGAGCAATGTCGATCAATGGCGCGGGGGAACTTAACTGCTAGCACCTTTAGGCGGAACATGCGGAATAGCTGGCCCGGGTATTCCACGTAGCGGTGTATCACCCTTGCCGAGGAGGATTTTCTCGGGCTAGGCGCCGACGTTATCCGGCTCGCCGCCTTGGGAAGGGCTGTGACCAGACTACTTCCTCTTCCTCCTCGATTTGAGTTGGTGGCGGTGGTGGCGACGGTGGCGAGCTCTCGTGGGAGGTGGCGATGGTGGCGGTTGGTGGCGGGGATGCTGGGGAGGAGTCAGGCCAGACCGCTGGTGGACTCCAGACGTAGGCGCCGCGTGACGGGAGTCTTGTGTGGGTAACTCCGAGGCGGAATTTTGCGTCGCGGAGGGTGCGGGGTTGGATTCCTTCCATTCTGGCTTCGGTGACCAATTCACTGACGCGGCGGGGGCCATGTTGGAGCGCTTCGCGAAGCCAGGACTCGGTCTCGTTTAGCGCCGTTGGGTTGTTCGTGCGTTCGGCGCGGGCCTTTGCTGCGGCGAAGTGCATGATTGCGTCGGCGGTGCTGGTGATGGGGTCCGCTTCCCATTCGATGACTCCTTCGGGTGCGCGGATTTTGAAGGCGAGGCCTTTGGACTGCTGTTCGTCGTTGAGTTTGCCGGGCAGAAAGAGACGGCGGCGCTCGGACGGGTGGGAGGCGTCGTAGGGATCGAGGATGAGATGATGAACGGCGCGGGCTTTGGCGGTGAAGGCTACGCTGCCCAATGCCGCGTTGTCGGCGCGATCGCCTGCGCCTTTTTTGCGGTGGCAGATGAGGAGCACCGCGAGGGACTTTTCTTTGGCGAGTTGGGCGAGGGGGTTTAAGAGTGCGCGGACTTCGTTGTCTTTGTCGGAATTGATGCCGGGGATGAAGTCGCCGATGGGGTCGACGATGAGCAGCTTTACGTTGCTGGTTTGGTTCACGGCGTCGCGGATGAGGTCGATGTCGCGGAGCGTGATGTTCGTTTCGACGGGGCCGCTTTTGGTGTAGATGCGCTGGCCTTCGAGGAGAGTGAGCGCGTCAAGGTCGGCGCCGTTGGCTTCGTAGCGGGTGCGGAGCTTACTGGGAAGGTCTTCGCCCGCCATGACTACGACGGCGCCTTGCGGGGCTGTCGTTCCATCGGCAAATGTTCCGCCGCGACTGACGGTGCAGGCGATGGAGCAGGCTAAGAAACTCTTTCCTTCGCCGCCGAATCCGACGAGGGTGGTGATGGCGCCGAGGGGGATGCGAGCTGGCCAGAGCCAGGCGTTGTGCTCGATTTCGATGGTTTTGAAGGGGGTGAGGATGGGGCCGTAGGAATTGGACATTTTAGGGGCTCCACAAATAAAGGCTGGCCGTGCGGGGTGCGCGGTTTCTTTAGGTATTATTGTGGAGTTGTGGCGCCATTTGGTGGATTAAATTCAGGTTTTTTTTGAAACACAGAGGCACAGAGAGCACGGAGGGGAATTTGGGGGGATTCGTAACTTTTGGATGGGGGCGGGTTTGCGTGGATTTTTTTTG
>JBKJSI010000126.1:0-3519 GCA_046595915.1 Pirellulaceae bacterium | reverse complement strand
CGAAAGGGCTTTCGTCGTGACTTTTCGTGGGTTCAAAGAGTCGGAAGATCGCCTGCGGATTGCGAAAAATATCTTTGGGGCCGATGAAGCCGCGCATCGAGCGCAGCACACTGAGCGCAGCCGCTTCAGTCGAGATCGCCGCCGACGCCCCCTTCGAATCCGAAAGCTGATGCCCCGCGCGAATGGCTCGAAACGGAATGTAGTGCGCGACAGTCATCCCAATCGCCGACTCAATCTGATCGACACTCGCACCCAATAGTGCGCCTAAGACCGCCGCCGAGCCAATAGCCCCATGCACGACATGGTCGATCTTGTAGTTACGCAGCGGGAAAACTTCGGCGAGCCGCCCGCGGATTTCGTCCAGACAGAGCATCGCCCGCAGCGCTGTTTTGCCATCATGTCCTTTCGCCGCCGCGCCGGCCCAAACGACTGGGTAAAAATCGTTGTGCCCAAACTCGCCGCGCGTCGCCCCACGTTTTGGATTGAAACCAAAGTTGGTTCCATTGGAATCAAGCTCACGCACCGCAGCAACGTTTGCGACAATCGCCTTTTCAAGAGCCACGGGCACTTCATCTCCCAGGCAAAGTGCGCCTCCCGCCTGCGGATAGTCGCGAGCCTCGTGCCGCAACACCCAAGGAGCATTGGCGCCCTCGCCGAGCGCAGCCAACCCGCAGCCAACGCTATCGAGATGAAATTGCTCGAGCCGCGCAAAGACAGCTTCACTCGGCAAACCCTCGCCCGCGATAAAGGCTCTGGCGTACTCGGCTATTCCTCGCGCCTGATTGGTATGGCGGGGCAATTCCCAGCTAGTTTTGGAGTTATTCATGGGGTCGTCTCATTGGTGCAATGGAGAAGGTGAATCATATTCCGCTAGTCACTCCCCGCCATGCCCACTAGTTCGCCGCATTCACGAACTACCTAGTCCGGTCAAACGTCCCCTTCCCCGGGGCCATTTTGATCGATAAACCAAACAGAACTCCCCGATTTGATTGGATAACCATGACGACGCCAGCATTCCAAAATACACAGCTCAAGAACATCCGCCTCGACAAGAGTAGCGCCGCTTTCGCCCATGCCAAAACTCTGATGCCGGGCGGCGTCAACAGCCCCGCCCGCGCCTTTGGGGGGGTCGGCGGCGAGCCGATTTTTTTCGATCGCGGCGAAGGCGCACATCTCTACGATCTCGATGGCAACCGCTACCTCGATTACATCGGCTCCTGGGGGCCAATGATTTTGGGACATGGGCACCCTAAGGTCCGCGCCGCCATTCATGCCGCTGTCGACAAAGGGACTAGCTTCGGCGCGCCGACGGTGGCCGAGTCGCACCTCGCCGAACTGGTCATGCGCTGCTTTCCTTCCATCGAAAAAGTGCGGTTAGTGAACTCCGGCACTGAGGCCACCATGAGCGCCATTCGTGCCGCCCGAGGTTATACCGGCCGCGACAAAATCATCAAGTTCGCTGGCAACTACCATGGCCACGCGGATAGCCTCCTCGTCGCCGCCGGCAGCGCAGGCGCAACCCTCGGCGCTCCCAATTCTCCCGGCGTCACCAGAGGCGCCAGCCAAGACACGTTGATCCTGCGCTACAACGACATCGCCCAACTCGAAGAAACATTTCACGCCCAAGGCAAAGAACTAGCAGCTGTCATCTTCGAGCCAGTTGTCGGCAACATGGGCTGCGTGCTTCCCACGCCCGAGTTTTTGACCGCACTGCGAATGTTAACGATGCAATATGGCGCCGTCCTCATTTGTGATGAAGTGATGACCGGCTTCCGCGTCGCTCTCGGCGGCGCTCAAGAACGATTTGGCATCAAGCCCGATCTCACCACGCTCGGCAAAATAGCCGGCGGCGGATTGCCACTGGCCGCTTACGGCGGCAAGCACGAAATCATGGATCAGATTTTGCCAGCCGGGAAGATTTATCAAGCAGGCACACTCAGTGGTAACCCCGTCGCAACCGCAGCAGGAATCGCCACGATTGAAGAGCTCATTCACCATCCACCCTACGGCCATCTCGAACTACTCGGCGCTCGACTTGCCGAAGGACTTTCCCAAGCCGCCAAAGCCGCAGGCATCGCCCATTCTGTCCCGCGACTAGGCAGCATGCTCACGCTCTTCTTCAATGAACACACAGTGAAGGATTGGGATACCGCCGCGAAATCCGACACAGCTGCCTATGCAAAATTTTTCTGGGGCCTCATCGATCGCGGCGTCTACTTTCCCTGCAGCCAATACGAAGCACTCTTCATCTCCGCCGCACATACAGACGCCGATGTCGATTACACAATTGCTGCTGCGAAGGAAGCGTTGTTAGCAAGCTGAAAAAAAGCGGTTCGTGCGACGATTTTGAGATTTAATCCATGATGAGCTAGAATGAAATCTCAGGCCCACGCCTCATGTGAAGAGCCGTCTACATGATCACCACCATCGATCCTCAGCAGTACGTTCCTACACCATACCTATGGACCAGCGAAGAGTACCAGCGGCTTGCGGAGACGGGTGTGTTTTCCGGCCTTCACATCGAGCTTATTGAAGGGCAGGTGCTGCAAATGTCTCCGATGGGTTCGCGACATTCGGTCACTCTCATGAAGCTAGTGAGGTTGCTGCCTCAAAAATTTAATGAGAGCTACTCAATTCAAATTCAGTCGCCGCTCGCGCTCAGTCGGCACTCGCAGCCCGAACCTGATGCCGCCGTTCTTTTAGGTCCGCCGAGTGACTTTCGGGAGGAGCTTCCCATTAAGGCTGTATTGACGATAGAGGTCGCCGACTCCACGCTTCGCTTCGATCGCACTACCAAAGCAAAAATCTACGCGGCAGCTGGGATTGAAGATTATTGGATCATCAACCTGAACGAAGAACAGGTTGAAGTTCACCGCAAGCCCACGCCAGAGGATGGTTACGCCGAGACGACAATAGCGAAGGGGGGAGAAAAGATTTCACCGCTCGTACTTCCCGATGCTCAAATCGCGGTGAGTGATTTACTGCCTTGATCCGACTAAAGTCTCTCCTGTCTAATCCTCATTCTTCCAAGCTGGCTTATCGAGCACGAGCGATAGCAAAAACGCCGAGCGAAATGCCTCGCGCGATTTGAGCAAAGCGGTCAAAGGTGATTCGGCTCCACCTAGGGGCGTAGCTGCGGCGGCAAAAACATCGACCTCGCGCGGCATCGTCGATTTCGTATCTGGTTCCCTTGTCGCTCGCGCCGGCGCGACCCTCGATTCCAGATGCGACAGCGGCTTGGCATGCATGCCAGCTTGCTTCGATCGGTCTTCGAACTCCGACCGATTCATATACTGCTGGGCGTGCCGCTGAACATCGTTGGTCGATATCTGATGAATCGAGGACTCGAAGGACTCGGACCCCAAATTGTCAGAGAGGGGGCGTTGAACAACCGGAGGGGGGCTGGCTGAAAGCGGCTGACGCGGAGGCTGCTGAGGTGGTGGAGCTTGTCGCTGTTGCGGTGGACGCTGCTGCGGAGGTTGTTGCGGTGGTGGCTGTTGCTGTCTTGGCAGCTGACTC
>JBKJSI010000707.1:0-4632 GCA_046595915.1 Pirellulaceae bacterium | reverse complement strand
CGCTCGCATGGTCGATAGCATGAAAATGGTGACGAAACTCTGTTCTCAGTGCCATTTAATTGGCGACTTCATGCCCTCGGGTGCTCCGATCGCGCAGGCCCCCAACTTGGCCCAGGTTTACAAACGCTTACGACCTGACTACATGCGCCGCTGGATTGCCAATCCGCCGCGCATCCTTCCTTACACCGGCATGCCAGTTAACTTTCCCTACGACGCAATGTCGCCAACATTGGGCGGCATGAAGGATCCACCGTTCCACGGCACAAGCGTTGAACAAGTGGATGCGGTAGTCGATTTGCTAATGAACTACGACGCCTATAATCAATTAAAGAATCCCGTGGCGGGCACGTTCACCGTGACCCCGCCCGCCCCCGCCGGCGCAGCGGACGCGACGGAGCCGAAGAAATAAGCGCGTTGCGAATTTCTCGCAACGTGTCGGCAAGCCACCCGCCGCAGACCAGTTCGCTGCCCACATTTTAGGAGACCGATCGATGAAACGAATTTTCTTGATGGCATGCCTCGTTGCGTTAAGCGCATCGGGCTACTGTATGGCCGATGGATCGAGCCTAAAAGGACAATTCATTTACGATGGCGCGCCACCGGCAGCAAAAGAGCTGCCCGCTCAGCCAAAGGAAAAGGCTGATTGCGGCGATCCCAATCTGAAAGTCATGGACGAATCGTTGGTCGTGAATCCCGCCAGCAAAGGATTGGCCAATGTCATCGTTTATCTCAATCCAGCTACGGGCGGCAAGAAACCTCCGGTACCCGCCGGAGCCGAAAAAGCCAAGGCGGCCGCAATGGTCTTTGACAATAAACTGCTGCGGTTTGAACCTCACGTTCTCGTGGTGCAAACTGGCCAGAAAGTAGATGTCTCGAATTCTGACAAAGTTGGCCACAACACGAAGATTGATTTTAGTGGCGTTTCCGGTAACCCGGCTTCCAACGACTCGCTCGCCGCGGGTGCGAAAGTTACCAAAACTTACGCCAAAGAAGAAAGAATTCCTGCTGGCGTTAGCTGTAGCATCCACCCCTACATGAAGGCCTATATCCTGGTGCGCGACAATCCTTACTTCGCAGTCGCCGATAAGGATGGCAATTTCGAAATCAAAGACCTACCCGATGGCGAATGGCAATTTACCGTTTGGCAGGAAAAGTCGGGCTACCTTCAAAAGGTGAAAGTAGGCGGCAAGGATGTCACTTGGGCAAAAGGCAAATTGACCCAAAAGATCGCTGGCAAGCCAGTTGATCTTGGGAAGATTATGGTTTCGGAAGAGAACTTCAAAGGCAAATAATCCGGTATTGATTGTTGGTATCGCCGCTTCCGATGGTGTGAGGCGGCTTGGGAGGCTGTGTGTTGCGAGTTCGCCGTCAAATGAAATATGCGTTACCCATAACGATGTTGCTCACTTTGGTGAGCGGCTGCGGCACGCGTCTGCCGGCGGATGTCACCGCGGATCTCGATGAAGCGAAGGCACTGCGACTCGAATTCGAAGAGGTCGCGGCTCCCAAGACTGGCGCGGGCGGCGAAGTCGCTGCCGCCGCCGAGCCGACCGGCTGGGCGACGATTCAGGGAACTTTCAAAGTTACTGGAACCACTCCACAGCGATCGCTGCTCAAGATTGACAAGGAAATGGATGTTTGTGCGCCCGGCGGGAAACAGGTTTACAACCCGGTCATCCAGATCGGCGCCAATGGTGAACTCAAGGATGTCGTGATTTATCTCAGTTCGAGCATCCCGCTCGATAATCCCAAGTGGATTCATGAGTCATACGCCGAGACTGCGAACGCCGAAGTGCTCTTCGATCAAAAGGAATGCCTTTTCCTTTCCACCATGTTCGCTGCCCGATCCACACAAAAAATCAAGATCGGCAATAGTGATCCTGTTGGCCATAACACGAACATCGCCGCAAAGGATTCTGCAGCCCAATTCAATCAAAACATCTCTCCAAATTCATTCGTGAATTACATCCCTGGTGGGACGAAAGGGACAGGCTTCTCCAAAGCGCCATTCAATGTTTCTTGTAGCGTCCATCCTTGGATGAATGCCTCGATGATTGTTCGGCCCGATCCTTACTTTGCGGTGACCGACGCATCCGGGGCCTTCAAAATCGAAAACATCCCCACCGGAGTGCCGCTCGAATTCCGCGTATGGCATGCCGCAACCAACTTCATCCAAAAAGTCACCCTCAATGGCACAGCGACAACTTGGTCTAAGGGGACGATCAAAACAAAGCTTGAGCCGGGCGTGGATCAAACCCTCGAAGTCGCCATTGATGGCGGGCTATTCCCCAAGTAACGACATCCAAAATCTAAGAAACAACCGATCAACGAAACATTCGTAATAATTGAGAATATCGTGAACTGCCGAATTGGAAGAATACTGGCTGCTGCGTTAACCCTTGTCGTCCCCCTGACGATCAGCGGTTGTGGATCGCCCGACGCGCGATTCGTCTCCAATCGCCCCTATATCCAAAAGATTCGCCTCGATAATCCCTCTGAGCTCGGCGCGGATGTTCAACTAGGTCAAGAAAAACAGATCGCCAATGTACTGACTGGCTTATTCGGCACCCCCGATGAGCCGCTGATTCCCGTTTTGCCCGATTGCGATTTGACGACGATCCTCGATCCAAAAAAACTCGAGCTCGCTTCGGGCTCAGTGAAAAGTGACTACGGCGATAAAGCTACGCCAGCCTCCATGGGCCTTTATCGCGAACACTGTGTTCACTGCCACGGAATCACCGGTGATGGCCGCGGACCCACAGCCGCGTTCCTCAATCCTTATCCTCGCGACTATCGCCATGGCAAATTCAAATTCAAATCCACGCCCAAGGGCATCGCTCCAGCGGTGCATGACCTTGAGCAAATTCTAAAAAATGGCATCCAAGGAACAGCGATGCCTTCTTTCAAATTGCTGGACGAAGACGAAGTGCAAGCGCTGACGCAATATGTGATTTATCTTTCGATCCGAGGCCAAGTAGAACGGGCGCTGATGTCGCAATTGACCGAAGCTGATACGATCATCGATCGCTCTCTGAAAGAAACCAAAAAAGAAGAGTTTAATGGTCAGCGAGACGCGATTCTCGAACTGGTAACTTCGATTTCTCAGACTTGGATCGACGCCAACGGTAAGTCGAGCGTCCCGCCGCCGATCCCTGCGCCCGAAGAAGGCGCTCCAGCGGATGTCGTCTCGAATTGGGAAACGAATTGGATGCAATCGCCCAAGATCGTTGAAAAGGGCCGCAAACTCTTCTATGGTCCGATCGCGAACTGCGTTAAGTGCCATGGCGAAACCGCCTCGGGCGATGGCCAACAAACCGACTATGACGATTGGACCAAAGAACTCGAACCCGATAAGCCGCAACGCTTAGAACAATACTTGGCGCTGGGCGCTCTACCGCCGCGAAACATTCTTCCGCGAAACTTGCGACGCGGAGTTTTCCGTGGGGGGCGTCGCCCCGTCGATATCTATTGGCGCATTCGCGAGGGAATCGATGGTTCACCGATGCCCGCCGCACAAATGCTGCCCGAAGGCGCGCCGCCTGGCGCACCTGGGTTAACAAACGATGATGTTTGGTCGCTTGTTGCGTATGTGACTTCGCTCCAAAACGAAAGCGTCAGCAAGCACAAAGAAGAACCAACTGGATTGGCCAAAGAAGTGAAGTAATCAGAGCCAATCGAAGGCCGCACGTGCGAAAACGGGCAGGCAATCAAGACAGTGCATTTTCTCCCGGGGGGAGTTGAGACGTGGGACGATTTTGGAGTTTTCTGTTTTTGCTGGTGCCGATCCTTGGCGTGGGCTGTTTTGCCTGGGCCATGGTCGATGGTCCCGGTATGGTCGGACATTGGCTCCCCGAGAATGTGAATGAGCATGGGCATGTCATCGATAACCTGTTCCTCTTCATTCTCTATCTCACCGGCGCCATTTTCGTTGGCACGGGTATCGCGCTCTTCTGGTTCATGTGGAAATTCGATGGCGCCACCAACAAAGACACCGTGAAATACATCCATGGCAGCCACACGCTTGAAGTCGTTTGGTCGGTAATCCCCGCCGCGGCATTGCTATTCATCGCCATCTATCAAATGAATGCCTGGGCCGACCAAAAAATGCGGCCTCCCACAAGCCCAGGGCCCGATGGAATCGCCGGCACCCCCGACGACCGCAACCCAATTTGCGAAGTCACCGGTCGCCAATTTGAATGGCGCATTCGCTATGCAGGTAGGGATGGTGTCCTAGGACTCAAAGATGGTGTGTGCGACGACGTTTACACCGTCAACGATCTTCATTTGCCGATTGATGAAGACATTCTGATCAACATCAAAGCCCAAGATGTGCTGCACAGCTTTTTCTTGCCCAACATGCGAGTGAAGCAAGACGTGGTGCCGGGCATGAAACAACAGGTTTGGTTCCGGCCCAATAAGGAAGGCGACTACGACATTGTTTGCGCCGAACTCTGCGGCTGGGGACATTACAAAATGCGCGGACGCATGACTATCGTTTCGCGTCAAGATTTTAATCGCTGGCTCGACGAACAATACGCCGAGCAACAACGCTCGACGCTGCCCGACGCTCTGAAGCCGAAGGCGGAGGAGGCCCAATGAGCAATATACGTGAAAGCATGTCGGTGAGCGATT
>JBKJSI010000361.1:0-4608 GCA_046595915.1 Pirellulaceae bacterium | reverse complement strand
GTTGTCGATTCAGGGTGGCGATTTTTCGGCGGACCTCAAGCCGCTGTCGAAACTGACCCAGCTTAATCAGTTAACCCTGAGCGGATCCGATATCGACCCGAGATCCTTTAATGCCTTTGCCAAGGCTTCCAAGCTTCCGCAACTCACCATGTCTGATGTTGCGATGACCGGACCCGAGCATCTTCGATTTCCTGCGGGACTTATTCAACTCAGTTTTTTTTCGCCAAGTGGAGCTGGCTTCCATTCTGAATCGCTGAAGGACTTAAGAAAGCTTCGACAGCTTTCCTTACAAGTGCCAGAGGTCACCGAAGGCGATTTGAAAGTCATCGCGGATTTACCAAGCCTTCAATATCTAAACATTCAAAATGTGACGTCGCCGAAACACCTCGAGTGCTTGGCGGCAAAGACTGAACTCGTGCAACTCACTTTTAGCGGCCCCATTGCTGTCGAACAGCATGCAGATTATCGACAGCTGCTGATGATGCTCGCGGAGCTTCCCAAGCTTACTCGAGTATCATGTCCATCGCAGTTTCTGTTTGAGGATCGCGGACCCGGCATCGCTAACTTCAATCGACGCTTGTCCGAAGAGGAACATCGGGATTGGCTGCGTTACATGGAGTTTCGCAAGTTCGCGATTCGTCATACTGCACGCAACCGGATGGAAATGTTTCAGGCTCGAATCGATTTTCGGCGCGACGAACTAAAGCTTGGTAAACTCATACTTGAATTTGCGGATTTCGAGCCGAAAGGTATCTGGTCAACGGCGAAAGTGGAGGATCTCGATCCTGGCGCTGACCTTGATAGCATTTGGCCATAATTCCTATGCGTGACCAATACACTCCACTCGAATACCTGCAAATCGCCGTCTTCTTAGTCGGCACACCGCTTGCCGCGCTGATGGGGGCGATGCTGGGTCTGGTTGGTAAATGGAAAGAGGGGCGGGTCTTTACGGCGGCGCTGATGGGGCTGGGGAGTGCGGCTTTTGTGACCGTCGTGCTCTTTTTGACTTTCCTCGTGATTCACTGGCAGATGCAGTCTTCGCGGCAGAGTATTTTGCTGGAGTTTTTTGATAGTTACTTTGGTCAGCGAATCGCTATTCTGGCGGCGATTGCCACGGCGGTGATCGCTTTGCTGGCGGGGATTGGGCTGCGGGCTCGGCGGAATGTGAATGGTCGAGCGGCTTCGTTTTCGATGTGGCAGCTATTGTTGCTTCAGCTGTTTGCTTTTATTGCGCTGGGGTGTTGGACGGGGATGCGGTTCTTTGCGCTGGAGAGTGGAACGGCCCTCGCGCGGATGCAGCGGATTTGGGGGCAGCGGGAATGGTTTGTTAGCGGCGAAAGTCAGAACAGCCCCAGCCATTGGGTTCGCGACTTTTCTATGTCCGCACCGGATGTGGCTAAAGAGAATGCTTACCTTCGTGAGGCGGTTCGTACTCCTTCTCTTAAGACGTTGTCGCTGGCAGAAGTTAGTTTTGCGAAAGAGCTCGCGATCGAAGAACTAGCCAACGCCACAAAACTTGAAACGCTGTTTCTCTCTTTCTCCGGCGGCGCCGACTTCGACCCACCAACGCTCGCCGCCATTGGCGCCGCCCACTCGGTTCAGACCTTGATGCTATCCAGTCGTGGAAGGTTGAGCCAAGAAATTGAGCCGATTGCGGAGCTACCCAATTTGCACACGCTCCTTTTGCAAGAATTGACCGTGACTCCAAATACGCTGAGAGTCCTCTCTTACTCGAAATCGCTACGGCGCCTACGACTTCATTATGCGACGAACCTCTTCAACTCGGAAACGCCAGCCTGGCCATCACAACTCGATTCATTGTCGATCCGCCACGCCATTCCCAATTCCGCCTTTGGTCTGAGCAAGATTGGCGAATGCAAATCCCTGAACTCACTAGCAGTTTACCGCCAGCGTTTGAGCCAAGCAGAAGTGGAGGCGATCTCTCAGTGCACTGCCTTGGAGACGCTTTCACTCGATGACGCAATCAACGAACCCGACCTGAGCCTGTTGCTGAATCTCAAAAAACTGAGAATTCTGACGATTTTCGAAGCGAGCGCCCGACGTGGGGCGGAATTTCTTAAAGCGCTTGAGGAGCTGGCGCTAATGCCGAATTTGGAGAATCTCAACTGCGATCATCAGATGGTGGTGACGGCCGAGGAATGGAGCGGCGCTAAGCGGATGCCGAGTGACGAGATGCGGGAAGCACGTCAAATCGCTTGGATTGAGCAGATCAACGTGAAACGAGCAACACTCGGCCTGAAGCTGTTGCGGGTTACTTATTCTATCAATGCGGGGCCGTTTTTGATTGTTGGCGGTTCGGCTTCTGCTTCCGAAGGGGACGAAGCAGCGCCGACGGTGGGCGAGACGCCGTCAATGCCGTCTCTTCCTACTGAGCCCAAGTAACGCATTCTCGGCTGCTGCGCTGCAAGTTATATTGCCCGATCTATTCCAGCCAATTTGGAGACTTAGCCATGCCCAAATATGTCATCGAACGCAACATTCCCGGCGCCGGCGCACTGACTCCGGAGCAACTCAAGGGAATTTCGCAAACCTCGTGCGGCGTGCTCAAGAATTTGGGGCCTTCGATTCAGTGGGTGCAGAGCTATGTCACGGGCGACAAGATTTACTGCGTTTACATCGCGCCGAATCCGGAGATCATTCGCGAGCATGCCAAGCAGGGGGGATTTCCGGCGGATGCGGTCAATGAGGTGAAGTTTGTGATTGATCCGACGACGGCGGAGTAGTGTTTCACTTATAGCGATCGACATTAGCCGGCGCGCCGAATGAATCGGTAGCCGTTCATCCGCATCACCATGGCAAAGATCAACGTCCAGCTAGAAATGAATACGCTCTGCCAAACAAAAAAGGAAGCAGGTGGGCCGCCGCCCATGTTGATCAACATGCCGAGCAGCGTCTGTTGCCAATAGGAGGCAACGATCACCAGCGTCAGCACGATCAGGAGCGCCGCGAACACATAGCGCTCGATGAGCGCGGCGATCCAAATGGGGACCGAAGTGAGGACGGCGCAGAGAACCAGAAACCCAACCGCCAAGAACGGCTCTGCGTCTGGCGGAGCTTCGACTTTGGCGAGCGTGATCGCCGCGCGGGCCCCACCCAGAAAGAGCGCCACAAAGCCGGTGACCATCAACAATTGGAAGATTCCAAATTGATTTACCTTGCCATCGACCGTGCGCCCGGGGAGATCAAATCGAACCCTGGCCCAGATGCGAATCAGCCAAAGTGGCGCCTGCGGAAGGAGCCAGGCAGCAGTGAGAAATAGGACGAAGACGACAAGAACTGGCCCCAAGTCGGGTGGAGGTCCATTGATTCCCAGTACGATGAATGATGCAAGCGCAACGCCGAGGTTCCATAGCAGAGCGAAGGCAAAACGGTGGCGAACCTTTCCCGCGCCGAGCGCCGACCAGATCACGTTCGTCATGACGACTGCCAAGGTCGAGGCGTAGCCGTAGCCGATGATGAATTCTTCAAATTGCGGCGTTCGCCCCATTTGCGAATTGGAGATGATCACGCCAGCGACTAGGACCGTGAATAGACATAGCGCCATCACAACGGTGAGGCGCGCCGCAGATACAACGTCAGGGTCCGGAGGTGAATCGTTCGTCGTCGCCTCGGTGGGCGACGATTGGAGATTCAGTGAAGTATTGACGTCACTGAGATGCTCAATCTCATTTTCCATTGGGAACGAGCTCGAATTTGGATCAGGGATTCGGGCGACCGACTATGCCGCCATCGTATCACGCGGCGCAAGTCGATAGCCACACAGCCTCAACACCATTCCGAGCAAAAGAATCCAGCCCGTCGTGGCCACGTTGATCCAAATGAAATGCAGAAAGTTGGGCCCACCGCCGGCAACGCCCAAGACTTGATTGAAAAGGGGCATTTCAAGCCACGTCGCCACTGCCGTTAACAGCAAGAGGCAGAAAATGGCGGATAACGCGTAACGGGGTAACAAGATCGCCGGCGCCAGCGGCAGGGAGATGAGCACCGCCGCGATCGACAGATAAGCGAAGATCCAGGCTTCCGTCGACGCTCTGGCGGTTGCCGCCGTCGGCAGGAGAGTATAGGTCGCGCGTCCGACTCCAAAGATTACCGCGACAATGGTGGTGAAAACTAAAAGCTGAGCGATGCCATACTGGGGCCTTTCACCGCTAAGAGACGTCTGATTTTGCGCACGAATGGCGATGCCGCCGAAGATCCGTAAGCACCAATAGGGCAATTGCACCGCTAACCAAATGCCCCCAATGCAGAAGGCCATGATCATCACAATTTCACCCGACGGCGTGCGAGTGAACATCACGTTACAGACCACACCCAGCCAGAGCACAATGCACCACAAAATGGAAAGCGGCGCCCGCAAGTAAATTGGCCCCGGTCCCAGCGCCGTCCAGGCCGCAGCGGCAACCGTTTGGCCAAAAATGGCGCCGATCAGATACCCCACTACCAGTTCGTTCCAGCCGGGCCCTGGGCCATTCACTGGCATCAGCACAATCGAGATCGCGCCGAAGGCGATCAAGATCGGTGCGATGATCGCCGCGTAGATTGGCTTTGCAGAATGCATCGAGGAAGATGTTCTCAGATCAGTGTTCC
>JBKJSI010000341.1:0-2847 GCA_046595915.1 Pirellulaceae bacterium | reverse complement strand
TATTGGAAGCCGAAGATGCGGATTCCAGACATTTACGAGAACGAGGATCACAAGCGGGCATTCGGGCAATTCTTGGAGCGCTGTCTCGGCACGTCCGCCGAAGATCGTCTGCTGCGTGAGATCCACGAATTGGATTGTCGTCACATCAAGGGCCTCGGCCCGGCGGTGGCCAATATCTTGTACTTCCTGCATCCGACCCTGTTTCCGCCGCTCAACACGGCCATGTTGAATGGCTTCAACGCATTGTTTTCCGACAAGAAGAAACTCGGCTCGTGGTCGAGCTACCTCGACATGCGACACGTCATTATCGAGTCCAACTCACAACTTGGCTCAATGCTCTCGAAAGACCTGGGAGCCTTCGCCGGACTGCTGTTCGACATCGGTTCCGGCACGCTTGTGGTCGATGGCACTTGGTCCGAGGCTCTCGCCAATGAACGTGAAGTCATCGAGAAGGCAGCTCGCAAACGGCACAAAGATGTCGAACTGGATGTCCGCGAGGAAAGCGAACATACCCAGATGCAGCACTTGCTGACGACTGTGGGACGGCGGCTCGGCTATCAGGTTCATGTCGCGAGCAACGATCGTGGCAAGGTGTTTCAAGGCGAGTCGCTCGCGTCGCTGACCGTGCCGTCTCTGCCGCCGCTCGGCCTGCCGGAGGACGTTGCTCAAACGGTTGCGCTGATTGACGTGCTGTGGCTCAGCCCCGATCAGACCGAAGTTGTCTGCGGCTTCGAGGTCGAAAAGAGCACGTCGATTTACTCCGGCATCCTGCGGCTGGTCGATCTCGCCAAGTCACTGAATCGTCCGGCTCTGACGTTGTTTCTCGTCTGCCCCGATGGACGCGAAAGAGAGATTCAAGCCCAGCTTCGTCGTCCTTCCTTCAAAGATTTGGGGCTGCCGCTTCTCTACTTGCTCTTCAGCGATCTCAACTGCCACTGCGAAGGCATCTGCCGCTTCGGCGCGGATTACCGCGCGCTATTGAAGCTCGCCCGCGGAATGGACGCCTCGCTGGGAGTATCGACATGAGAGCTTTTCAAAAAAACCACCGACTTTGAATCGTTGCGGTTGGTGGGGCTGATGTACGCGTGGCGAATCAAGCGGCTAAAAGTGGATCGACAAGCCGAGATGAACGCTCGTGATGTGACCGCCTTGGTAGCCGTGCGAGTAACCCTTACCGCCGTAGGTGTGACCATAGTTGTAGTCATGGCTTGGATATACGCTTCGGGCGTTGCAAGGCCTGTCATTAGCCGACCTCGCTCGCATGTTCGGTCCTTGGCGCTATTATCCAAGCTAAACAGCCCGAGCTTTGGGTGCAAGTACATCCTTCAGGGAAAGGAAATGCTTTTCAAACAGATCCCAACTCAAGAGGGCAACGCCGGTCGTAATCGCCGTCATGCATAGCCCATAGAGAATGCGACCGACGATGAAAGAGCCGGTGAGTGATTCGAGTTGCTTAGAGCTAAACAACAACGCCATCAGCGGTATGAGTGGGTTTTGAAAGATGTACATGGCGTAGCTGTATTTACCGAAGAACCGCAGAAAACGCGTCTCGCAGAGCTTCGTGAACCAGGCGCGGGCGTCGCCGCACACGATGATCGCCAGAAGAGACGCGAAAAACGCCGCGAAGAGCGTTTCGGGAATCATCATGAGACGTTTGCCCGCCACGAGTAGCGGAGCAAGTAAAATCGCCGTTGCAATGAGCGTCCATTTTGCGGGCACCACAAGCCCTGCGTTGCCACGGGGACCGCGGACGGCGAGAGCGAGCCAAGCCCCTGCGAGCAGGCCATCGATTCGGAACACAGTTAGTGTTTCGATGGCGATATCGCTTCCACCCGCTTTGAGCCAAGCGATGCGGGCGAACATTGTTCCGATGATTCCAAGGCCGCAAATCCAAAGCGCTGTCTTGCGTGTGCAGAGAAAGATGACAAGCGGCCAAATGAGGTAAAAATGCTCTTCGATGGCGAGCGACCAAAAATGATCGAGACGCCCGAGCGACCAGTCGCCGCGGAACAGGAACGAAAGATTGGCGGCATGCAACCAAAGCCAATTTTGGTCCTCGATCGCGTGCTTGGTCGGAAACTGCGATGGTGACAAATAGCAAGGGATGACGAGAAGGAAGAGGATGAGCGAAGCATAGTAAAGCGGCAGAATTCGGAGAACACGCCGCGTATAGAAGTGGCGGAAAAAATGCGACTCGCCTTTGGCGTCAAAAAGGATGCCAGTAATGAGAAACCCAGAAAGCACAAAAAAAAGATCAACGCCGCGCTGGCCTAACAGTAGCGCGTGAGTGGTCCATTCCGGTATTTGATCGGCCGGATCTGTCGACAGATAAAAATCGCCGCGAAGGCCAAAGCGGTACACCATCACGGCCAGAATGGCTAATCCCCGAACGCCATCGAGCGCGGGAATATGCTTATGAGCGCATGGCTCTGGTTTTCCTGTTGCTTGAGCGAGCGAAGAAATCGCCAAGGGCGACGAAAGCGTTCCGCTGGTCATGTTACTGAATCTTTCGAACAGTTATTCCGAGCGAGCTCCCCTCAAATGAGGCGTTAGACAACACTAAGGTGCCAAACAACGCGTGCTTGAAAAAATGCGGTTCGGAAGCGCTGACAACGTCAGCAATAGCGGTTTATCAAGGATGTAGCGATTGGGAAGTCTCTTTGCGCGACCTTCGAAAGCTTATTGCAGAGTTAGAGCGACATGATTTTCGTTGTCAATTTCCTCAAATGGGAGCCCAATCGAAATTAGTGAAACAGTGGCGCCGGACAGGGAAGTTAGAGGTGGACCCCAACCGCGAGACAGTTCTTTACTTAAATTGGCCCCCTCGCCGGAGAGCGGCAAGCGAGC
>JBKJSI010000330.1:0-12702 GCA_046595915.1 Pirellulaceae bacterium | reverse complement strand
GCGCCGCTGTTTACGGTGTCGGCGATTTATCTGGTTTACTCGCTGGCGAAGGGGCAGCCGGCACTGGCGGCGGGTGCGTCGGGGATTTTTCAGTTTGGGGTGAATCTGGCTTTTTTGCTTTATGCGAAAGAAAACCAACAGCGTGAAATGGTGCTGGCGATTGACTGGCTTGTTTGGAACGCGCTGGCGGCGGGTGGATTTGGACTCTTGTGGACGCTTTTGATTAAGCCGACGCGGAGTGAGTCACTCTGGGGGCGGCGATTGCACTTGGCACAGGTCTCCATTGCGGCGCGACTGGGGGCGGGAATCTCCGTGGTGCTGGCGGGCTGGATTTCGGTGCGAATTGCGCCTGCGGCGCCTACGCTTGAGACGGGCGGGCATTGGCTGACTTACGTAGCGGTGGCGATTGGGATTGCGCCGCTGATGTGGCGGATGTTATCGATTCGCGCGGCGCGGTGGGGGCGGTTTACTTTGTGGTCGATCGCGCTGGTCACGCCGCTCGTGGCGTTTACGATTGGGGCGGCGAATCTTACCGATACCTGGCTGCCGCATCGGTCGCTGGAGGTTGGGTTTTCGCTTTGCCTTTTGGCGGCGGCGCTGATTGCATCTTTTCGGCCGGCGGAGCAGGAGTTTGCGCGGCGCGATCGGAACTGGATTGGTTATGGGGCGCTGCTGATTGCGGCTTGGTTGCTTGTTTTGGCTGTTGGCGGGCGGGTTGAGAATGATCCGCTTCCTTTTTGGCAGGAAGGGGCGTGTGTTGTTGCGGCGGTGGGGTGCATTGTTTGCGGACTCGTTTTGGGATGGGAACTGCACGCACTTGCATCGGTCATCGCGGCGGCACTGGCGGGAGTGCTCGCACTATTGTCATTGATTCGCGGACCTTGGGTCGGCGGCTTTCAAGCGATTGATTTGGGGTATATCCCGCTGCGAGGCATTTGTGCGGCGCTGTTTGTGTCCCTCATTTGGCAGGGACGCGCGATTTGGGAAGATCGGCTGGCGGGGCTTGGTGCGTTGCCCGGCAAAATTCCAACGAAGCCGGTTCAAGTGGTGCGGTGGGTGCATCATGTGACTGCTCTACTCTGTTTGCCGCTGATCTGTTTGGTCTCGCTTTACATTTTCATGATGGGCTTGCGAGGCATCTCTGATGCGGAGCGGATGCAGCAATCGCTGTTTCTCTTGGCGGGGCTTGTGATTCCGGTGGGGTATTTCTTTAGTGCGATGTGGGATCGCGGGGCGCGGTATTCGTTGGCGGGGCAGTTTACGCTAGGGCTTTGTGCATTGCTTCCGATCGTCAGTATTTTTCCATTGCCGGCGCGAGAGATGATCCCTTCGTTGGCTCTGGCTGCATCGATTTATGTGGCGATTTGCGGGACGCTGTTTGGGCTGGGGGCAAACCTCGCGAATTGGGGGAAGAAGGCGGGGATTCCTGATGTAGTCGAGGGGCTGCAGCGGCTTCAGTTTTGGTTGCCGGGGGCGCTTTTGATTGTCACCGGTATTTCTTGTGCTTCGGCGCTGCTTACGGTGCTCACTTCGGATTGGCTAAATCTGCGAACAGCCATTGCGCTGGCTCCTTTCGCGGCGGCTTGGGGAGTGGCGAATTTGGCTTCGACCGATCGACGGGCGTATGCACGGTCGACTGCCATTCTCTTGGCAGTGGGCGGGGCAATTTTGTTGTCTTGGGCGCAGCTTGAGCCCCGGCATTCCGAAGCGGCAACGCTGGAGCGGGCGTTTCGAGTGCTCGTGGTGTTCTGTGTCGCGACGCTGGTGTTGGGGCTCATCGTGCCGCGTTGGATTATTCGCTCCGGTGAATGGTTTGGCGCGATTCGATTCTCGGCGATTGTTACCGCGGTTTCGTCGTTTGCAGCCCTGGCGGTGACGCTGGCGATGGAAGTCGTCGCATATCAAACAGGGGAGCCGCCACCGAGCGATTTGCATGTCGTGGTCGTCGCAGTCGCGCTCGTCGGCTTAATCGCGGGGCTGTTGTCGCTGGCTTTGTCGAAGACGATTGGCAGTGCGGAGTGGAGCGAGGAAACTCGGATGGGGTTTGTGTATGGCGCCCAAGTGACGGGCGGGCTGCTGTTTGGGCATCTCTACTTTTGCCGGGATGAATGGTTCGATGGAATTCTGTTGCCCTATTGGCCTTACATTGTGATGGGTGTGGCATTTGCCAGTGCCAGTGTCGGTGAGATTTTTCAGCGCAGCAAGATTCGGGTGCTATCCGAACCCTTTCAGCGGAGTGGGCTCTTTTTGCCGCTGTTGCCGATGCTGGGGATTTGGCTGAACTCGGGGAGCAGCGATAAGGCGCTGGTGCTGCTGGTCGGCGCCATTTTGTATTTGCTGACTTCGCTTTCGAATAAATCTTGGATCAATTTGGGGGCGGCGATTGTTGCGGGGAATGCGGCGCTATGGACACTCTTTACCGATCGCGGTTTGGAGTTTGTGCAGCACCCGCAGATGTGGCTGATACCGCCGGCGGTGTGTGCGCTGATTGCGGCGCAGATTCAGCGAAATCGGCTCGATGCCAACTTGCTGGCGGCGATTCGCTATGCGGCGATGATCGTGATCTATGTCAGTTCGACGAGCGAGATCTTTTTGCGGGGAATGGGAAAAGAGTTTTGGCCGCCGCTGATTTTGATGGGGCTCTCCGTTTTTGGGGCGATGATGGGAATCGCGTTTCGGGTGCGGGCGTTTCTCTTTCTGGGATTTGCTTTCATGCTCGTTTCACTCACCTCGATGGTTTGGTATGCCTCGACTGCGCTCTTTTCGCACGTTTGGCCGTGGTGGGCGTTTGGAATTGGCGTGGGGATCGCGATTTTGGTTTTGTTCGGCTATTTCGAGAAGAACAAAGCGGAAGTTCGGGCGCTGATCGAGCGATTACGGCGGTGGGAGGCTTGAAATGGCGCCGCGTTGAGGCAAGATTGGCGTGGGTTCCCTCTCCTCGTATGTCGAGATTTGCTGCTATGCGACTAGTTACTGCTGTTGTGCTGGGTTTGCTACTGACTTTTGGCGGCGGAGCAATCGCCCAAGAAAAGGCACTAAAGCTGGAGGGAAAGTCGGGGCCGGGGAAAGGGAAGCATGTTGTCTTGATCAGTGGCGATGAGGAGTATCGCTCCGAAGAAGCGTTGCCGATGCTGGCGAAAATTCTCAGTGAGCGGCATGGGTTTAAGTGTTCCGTTTTGTTCTCGGTGAATGATCAGGGGGAGATCGATCCCAATCGGGGCGATAGTATTTCGGATGCTTCGGCGCTGGATTCGGCGGATGTGATTGTGATGGCGCTGCGTTTTCGCAAGTGGCCTGATGCCGAGATGCAGAAATTTGTCGCTGCTTATGAGCGAGGTGTTCCGATCATTGGGTTACGCACGAGCACGCATGCTTTTTCGACGAAATACAAAGAGATGGATAAGTTTGGCGAGCGGGTGCTGGGGGAAGAGTGGGTGAGCCACTGGGGGAATCACAAGGTTGAAGCCACGCGCGGGGTGATTGAAACTTCGGCGAAGGATCACCCACTATTGCGCGGGGTGACCGATGTGTTTGGCGATACGGATGTGTACGAAGCCTATCCGCCGGCCGATGCCAAGATTCTATTGCGAGGCGAAGTCCTGAAAGGAATGAAGGCCGATAGCGGTCCAGCGAGCTACAAGAAGAAGCGGGCGAGCGACGGTAAGGAGCAAGATGTTAACGATCCGATGATGCCGGTGGCTTGGTATCGCGAGCAGAAGAGTGCGAGCGGCGCGGGCCAAAAGATCCTCTGCACGACGATGGGGTCGGCGACGGATTTACAGAATGAGGGTTTGCGGCGTTTGGTGGTAAATAGCGTTTTTTGGGGACTGGGAATCGATGTGCCTACGAAGGCGAATGTGGAGTATGTCGATCCTTATGAGCCGCTGATGTATGGGTTTAATGGGGCGCGGAAGGGAATCAAGGTTGGGGATCATGGGTTGGGGAAGAAGTTGCCTGAGGGAAAGAAGTAGTCGTTAGAATAGTTGGTAGAAATGGGTCGAGATGCAAAGCCACTTGCCGACTGCAATGCGATTGAGGGGAGCATCGGAATTGCTATCACTGCCATCGGATTCAAAACTTGAGTCTGCGGATTACATAGAAGATTCCCCTTGCGTTGGGCCGATGATTGGACTCGGCGCGTGGAGAGCGGGCCGGCTGGGGAGTTGGTCCGCATGCATCGTAAGCGGAAATCGCTGGGGCGAGCTTTCGGAACGAGCGCGACTGCGCTCGTGGCCGCTGCGCTACTTGCTTTCAGTGGTGGCTGCGGGATGCGCGCTTGCCAGGAATTGACCTGTTCTGGCGCCTCGGCTCCGCTGGCGATTTGCGGCAGTGGGGAAGGTGAGCCTTGCCAAACAATACAGCGCGAGAAGCGCCTGGCCGGGCCACACTGGCTTGCAGAGTGTCGGCTTGGTTGGCGGCAGTGGCGGCATGGTGCTGGCAGTGCGGTGGTGGAAGAGGAATTCGTTGCGCCCCCGGCGCCGCGGTTTCATCCAGTGCCGACTCGGCCGGTTTTTTCGCCGCTGGAATCTGAAGCGCCGGCGGGGGCAGAGATGGCTCCGCAGTCCATCGCTCCAGAACTTGTCGATTCGGGGAAAATCGCGCCGGTACCGATGCCGCCGAAGCAAGAGATTACTAATCCGGGAAGTGGGGCTGCTCTTGAAAAAGAGCAGGAATCCACGACTAAACCGGGTGCTGCGCCTGCTGATCCGCTGAATGGCGCGTCGACACCGCAGTTACTTCCTCTCACTTTGCTCCCTCGAACACAGTTGCCGAAAGCGGTGGCTACGAAGCCTTCGCTTGCCGCGCCAAAACTTACCTCGCCGAAACTGACAGCGGCCCGTTCGGCTTCACGAGCCGATTTGAGTCGCGCCCAAATTCCTGATGCGCCGTCGCCGACTGCTCCGCTTTCGGAAGCGACGCCGAAACCGGTATGGAAGCCGCGACGATAGCGGCGCCAGCAATGTACGCATTAAGGAATATGCACAAAGTGAGAAGTTATATGGATCAACCAAGGTATCTCGTTTCCCTTTTTTGCGCTCAATCGCCAGGAGTCTCAAACTAGGCAATCTCTTCGGACGCCGCTTTAAGCCATGAAGCCGGGCAAGATGGGGCGTCGATGACCAGACTGTTCACAACCAATTTCGGATGCATCGCCGTCGCAGCGTTGACTGCGTGTTGAGCGAGCATCTTTTGAATCAGGATTGGTGACGACTCGCGCATGCAACTAATCTGGCGAAAACAGATGATGCGACTCGCGACCCGGTTGGGTCTCGCGACGGTCCTGGCGATGTCGGCCTATTCGGCCTCCGCGCAGAGTTCCGACTTGCGCAGGAACGCCATCGTCAAAGCGGCGAGTCAGGCCAAGCCGTCGGTTGTCAATATTCATGGCCGTAAGTCGGTGAAAACCGATGCGGCGCAGAGTTCGGCCAATGGCTCGACCGGTGAAGAGTCCGCCAAGCAGATGGTCAATGGGATGGGGACCGGAGTGGTCATCGATCCGCGCGGCTATGTGATTACGAACTATCATGTGGTCGAAGGCGTGGCCAAGATCCAGGTCACGACCCACGAAAAGAAGACTTACACCGCCAAGCTGATTAGTCACGACCCCAAGACCGATCTGGCGATCATCAAGATCCCCGATGAAGCCAATTTGCCGGTGATTCGCATTGGCACCTCGAGTGATATTCAGCCAGGTGAAGATGCAATTGCGCTCGGTAATCCTTTTGGATATGGTGACACGGTTACGCGCGGCATCATTAGCGCGTTACATCGCACCGTGCCGGTTGGCGACGATCAGCAGTATGAAGATGTGATTCAAACGGACGCGAGCATTAACCCGGGAAACTCGGGCGGACCGCTACTAAATATCGATGGCGACATGATTGGGATCAATGTGGCGGTGCGAGTGGGCGCTCAGGGAATTGCGTTTGCGATTCCGATTGATGAGGCGCTGGATGTTGCGGCGCAGCTGATGTCGACGGAGAAAATCGACGGGATGTCGCACGGGATTAGCGGCAAAAAAATTGGTGAACCCTGCCCCACCCAATTCGAGGTTTCGAGCCTTGCGGCGGGAAGCGCCGGAGAGACAGCTGGACTCAAAGTGGGTGACGTGATCGAAGCGGTGGATGATACGGCAGTTGCGCGTCGGCTTGATCTGGAGCGGGCGCTCATTGGTCGCAAGAGCGGCGAGTCGGCTAAATTGCTGGTGAAGCGTGGAACGGAATCACTGAGCCTTTCGTTGGAACTGAAAAAGGCAACCAGCGTTAGCGCCGCAAAGCCAGCGCCGACTTTTGCGAATCCGGTCGATAAGAAGGTTTGGGATACGCTCGGTGTGAAGCTGGTCGATGCTTCGTCCACCGATGTGAAACGACTCACTGGTGATGACTACGCGGGCGGTATGAAAGTCGTCGAGGTGCGTCCGAATAGCCCGGCGGCAAAGAGCCAGATTGCGGTGGGGGACATTCTTGTCGGTCTTCATAAGTGGACGACTGTTTCACAGCAAGATATCTCCTATATCTTGGCGAATGAGGAATTTGCAAAGGTCGATTCGGCGACGTTTTACCTGCTGCGTGATAGTCAAGTGCTTTATGGAGAGATTAGTGCGGCGCCGAACGGTCGGAAGTTGCGGTAGTTGGGCTATTGGTTCGTGGCTTGGTGACCCATAATGGGCGCGGCCCCGATGGCGGATTGATTCCTCGCTTACGCTTCGGGTTGTGATGGTGCTGGTTTGCTGCGAGGCATTGAATTGCTTCGCATTGGCTTTTTACTGCTATGGAACATGAGCTGATTGATTGGCTGCGCGGGCGCACGAAGCGTGCTGCTGGAGTGCGCATTGGGATCGGCGACGATGGGGCGATCTTGACGCCGTCTGCGGGATGCGAGTTCGTCGTTACGACGGACATGCTCATGGATGGCGTTGATTTTTTGTGGGGTGAGCATGATCCGGTGCTGATTGGGCGGAAGTGCTTGGCGGTGAATTTGAGTGACTTGGCGGCGATGGCGGCGCGGCCGGTGGCGGCGTTTGTTTCGCTCGCGCTTCCGCGGTTGTTTTCGCTAGAGCAAGTGAAGATGCTAATGGGTGGGATGCTTGATTTGGCGGCGAACTTTGAGATGGAAATTGCGGGCGGTGATACCAATAGTTATGACGGACCGCTGGTGGTGAGCGTGACGGCGATGGGGGAAGCGCCGCTGGGACGGGCTTGGACTCGTAATGGGGCAAAGGTTGGAGACCGGATTTTGGTTTCGGGTGCGCTCGGCGGAAGTTTGCTGGAGCATCAGTTCACTTTCACGCCACGCGTTCGCGAGGCGTTGGCTTGGCGTGAAGCGATTGAGATTCATGCGGCGATTGATATTAGTGATGGTTTTTCGCTAGATCTTTCGCGGCTCTTGAAAGCGAGTGGCGTTGGGGCGATTGTGGAGGAGTCGCGAATTCCGATTAGCGATGCGGCGCAGTCGATGAGTTTGGCGGGAAGTGGAAAATCGCCTCTGGCTCATGCGCTGGGAGATGGTGAGGATTTTGAACTGATTTTGTGCGCCGCGCCGGACGTAACGGAGAGGATTTTGGAGTTTTCGCGACAGGATGGGCAGACGCTGATTGATGTTGGCAGGGTGACTGAGGGACGCGAGATTTTGCTAAGAACGTTGAAGGGGGCGGTTGCGCTATTACCTATTTCTGGCTACGAGCATCGACTGACTCCATGAAGCGCGCTGAGTATGACATTGCGAGTGAGGCAGCGATGGAGCGGTTTGGCCGTGCGCTTGCGGCGGTGTTGCCGGTGAAGATCGTTGTCGGTTTGATGGGAACGCTTGGCGCCGGAAAGACGCGGCTGGTGCGGGCGATGGCGGAATCGTGGGAAGTTCCCTTGGCGGAAATCGGCAGCCCGACGTTTGTTTTGTGTCGTGAATATCAAGGGACACGGACCGCTTATCATTTGGATACTTATCGACTCACCGATGAGAATGAACTGCTTGAGTTGGGGTTTGAGGAGTTGCTGGGGGCGGAGGCGACGGTGCTCTTGGAGTGGGCGGATCGGGTGCGAGGATGCCTTCCCAAGGATTTCCTTCAACTTGAGATTGAAGTCGTGTCGGAAGAGGCGCGGCGGGTGATTTTGACAGAGTATGGTGGGGCTTGCGGCGTGATTGACCAGCTCAATTGGCCCAAGGCGGAGTGACGGCTGGGTGGGCGGGAATTGGCGCGGTATCTTGGGCTGAATTGCAGTTCGCACGCACCTATTTGGAATATTTGCGAAATGAATCCGACTCGTAGCCCTGAACTTCTTGATTGCCGAAGCAGTGCGCTGTTGGTGGTCGATGTGCAGGCAAAGCTGGTGGGGCATGTTCGCGAGTCGAAGCGGATCGTTTGGAATATCGGTCGGCTGATTTCGGCGGCGAAGGTGTTTGAGATATCCGCATCGGCGACGGAGCAATATCCCAAAGGGCTTGGCGGCACGGCGCCGGAAATTGCGGAGCGGCTAGGAACGATTCCTGAGAAACTGCGGTTTAGCTGCCTTGAGTGTGAGTCACTGTTTGCCGAGTGGAAAAACGCCGGGCGCTGGAAAATTGTCGTGACCGGTATCGAAACACATGTCTGCGTGCAGCAGACGGTGCTCGATTTGATTCATTTGGGATTTCGGCCCTACGTCATCGCGGACGCGGTGAGCGCGCGGGGGCAGCTTGATCATGAGACTGCGCTGCGGCGGATGGAATTGAGCGGCGCGACAATCACCACGACTGAGTCGGTGATGTTTGAATGGTGTCAGGCGGCGGGTACGCCGGAATTTAAGCAAATCAGCGCGCTGGTGCGCGAAACTCCTCCCCAGTAGAGATAACGATGTCAGCGGAATTTAGCCTGTCCGATATTCCTGTTCTGAACCCGCCGATTCGCGTGTTGATGGGGCCGGGCCCGAGTGACATTCACCCGCGAGTGTTGGCGGCGCTGGCCAAGAATACCGTGGGGCATCTTGATCCTTACTATCTCCAGACGATGGATGCTCTGCAGCGGATGTTGCGAGGGCTGATGCGGACCAAGAACCCAATGACGATGGCGATCAGCGGGACGGGATCGGCGGGAATGGAGGCGGCGGTTGTCAATGTCGTCGAGCCGGGTGATGCCATGGTCGTGGGCGTCAATGGCGTTTTTGGTGGGCGGATGGTCGATGTCGCGACGAGGGCCGGTGCGGTCGTTACCAAAATCGAGCGACCCTGGGGCGAGGTCTTTTCAACGGAGGAAGTTGCGGCGGCGGTGGAAAAGGTGAAGCCGAAAGTCGTCGGCATTGTGATGGCCGAGACTTCAACAGGCGCATGGCAGCCAATTGAGGAGATTTCGAAGATCGTGCATGAAGCCGGCGCGCTACTGATCGTCGATGCCGTGACGGCGTTGGGCGGTGTGCCGGTCGAGGTGGATCAGTGGGGAATCGACGTCCTTTACTCGGGCTCGCAGAAATGCCTCAGTTGTCCGCCTGGCCTGGCGCCGATTTCCTTTAGCCCCAAAGCGATGGAAAAGGTGATGGGGCGGAAGTCAAAGGTGCAGAGCTGGTATCTGGATGTTTCGATGCTGGCGAACTATTGGGGAAGTGACCGGGTTTATCACCACACCGCCCCGATCAACATGACCTATGGGCTCTTTGAAGCACTACGGATTGTGCATGAAGAAGGCTTAGAAAATTGCTTCGCGCGGCATGCACTGCATCATAAGACGCTGAAGGCAGGGCTGGCGGCGATTGGGATTCTTTATAGCTCGCAAGAAGGGCATTCGCTCCCGATGCTCAACGCGGTGTTTGTGCCGGAGGGGGTCGACGATGCAAAGTTCCGCAAGGATCTGCTCAATCGATTTGGAATCGAAATCGGCGCGGGACTAGGAGCTTACAAGGGAAAAGTTTGGCGGGTCGGGCTGATGGGGTATGGAGCAAGGGCGAGCAACGTCTATCAGTTTCTCGCCGCGACGGAACAGCTATTGGCGGAGCAGGGTTACAAGTTCTCGCCTGGCAAAAGCGTTTCAGCCGCTTCGGCCGTTTATCAGGCGGCAGTCGGTTAGGGTGCCTTGGCGCCGTATGGGTCCACACCTGAAAGGTCAATAAGTAATTACAAGCAAGTTGCAAATAGTTACCTGAAGCCAGACCTGATCACGTTGGCAAACTCATTGCCACCAACCGCCACCGACACTGAGAGCTTGCCAACGTTGCCACCATTGCCACCAACAACCAACCCGAGTTGGAAAGAACTTCACTTAGCCGCTTAAACCCGCAAATCCTCCGCGGCGAGCTTGTTCGCGACGACGCTCCTTCTAATCGGGGCGATGACTTCAGCGTCAAATTCTTCGACCTGCTTCGCCGCCCGCCCGGTGAAGTTCTCGGCAGCAAGGGCCTGGTCGAGGTTGACTTTGGCGAAGGCGGCGTCGGATTTCAGGCGGGCTAGAAGATCGTTGGGGCGGCCTTCTTCTTTGATTTGTTTGGCGGCGGCGACGCTATGTTGGCGGATGCGTTCGTGGAGGTCTTGGCGATCTCCGCCTGCGGCGACGGCGGCCATGAGGATATTTTCCGTAGCCATGAAGGGAAGTTCTTCGTCGAGGCGGCGGGCGATGACCCGCGGGTAAACGACCAGTCCGCTGGTGATGTTCTGCAACAGGATCAAGATCGCGTCGATGGCGAGAAAGCCTTGCGGAATGGCGAGGCGGCGGATCGCGCTGTCATCGAGCGTGCGCTCCATCCATTGGGTTGCCACGGTTTGCGCGAGCATCGGAGGCAAGCCCATGACAAACCGGGCGAGGGAGCAAACGCGTTCACTCCGCATTGGGTTTCGCTTATAAGCCATGGCGGAGGAGCCGATTTGATCCTTTTCGAAGGGCTCTTCGATTTCCTTTTGACCGGCCAAGAGTCGCAGGTCAGTGCAGATCTTGTGGGCGCTTTGGGCGATGCCGGAGAGGGCGTCGAGGACTTGGACATCGACCTTGCGGGTGTAGGTTTGGCCGCCAACGGGGTGAACTTCCGCGAAGCCCATTTTGGTTGCGACTCGATGTTCGAGGTCGCGAACTTTGGCGTGGTCGCCTTGAAAGAGTTCCAGGAAGCTGGCTTGGGTCCCCGTGGTGCCTTTGACGCTCCGCGCCCGAAGGCCGCTAATGCGGGAGTCGAGTTCAGCAAGGTCGAGAACGAGATCGTAGTTCCAGAGGCAGGCCCGCTTGCCGACGGTCGTAGGTTGGGCGGGCTGTAAATGGGTGTAGGCCAAGCAGGGGAGATTGCGCTGCGTCATGGCGAAGTCGGCGAGGGCAACGATAACTTGGGCGAGGCGCTGGCGGAGTAGCTGCATTCCCTCGCGAATGAGGATCAAATCGGCATTGTCAGTAACGTAGCAACTAGTGGCGCCGAGGTGGATGACCCCCTTGGCGGTCGGGCAGGCGTCGCCATAGGTGTGGACATGGGCCATGACATCATGACGGAGGCGCTTCTCGTATTGCTCAGCCAGGTTGAAATCGATGTCGTCGACTTTGGCGCGGAGGGCGGCGATCTGGTCGGTGGTAATCGGTAGGCCAAGTTCCGATTCGGCTTCGGCGAGCATGACCCAGAGTCTTCGCCAAACGCCAAATTTCCTTTGCGGCGACCACAGCTGCGCCATGGCGGCGGAGGCATAACGGCCAATTAACGGATTGTCATAAATCGAGTGCTGCGTCATGCCCGCGATCCCAAGTTGCTAGCTAAGATGATTAGCAGAGCTGTTTTCTGAGGTATGTGAATTGCACACCTAATTGTAGAGGGAGTCACCCGCTAGCAAACGGCCCATTGCAGGCCGGCACAGATCCCCTTGTCATTAAGGTTTTCCTAGCATCCCAAGATCGGTTGCCAGCGACGTTAATGGTAGAATGGGACGTGCTGAGGAATTCGGCAAAGTTGTGTCGGCCACGAGATTTGCCGATAAAACGACTATCCCTGGGGTCGTTCTTTCTGCTTATGCCAATTCGTGCGAGGGGCCGTGTTCGCCCCGGTACGAACGGAGGTTGGGACGTGAAGTATTTTTCCGCGCCTGCGGCGCTGCTTTTGGCCCTGATTTTGAATTCGGCCGCCGCTTTTGGCGTGATCCCTCCGAGCGAGAAGTTGTTACCCAAAACAACAAAGGGATATGTCTCCGTTCCAAACGTTGAGGCATTGATCAAGGCATTCAATAAGACACAGCTTGGTGAATTGGTCCATGATCCGCTGATGGAACCGTTCGTGGAAGATTTGCGGGGCCAGTTGCAGGCGAAATTCAAGCAGAGCGGCTTGCGCCTCGGCGTCCAACTCGAAGACCTCAAAGGAATTTATGGCGGCGAAATCGCGCTCGCTTCGATCCAGCCCGACGGCGACAAAAAAGCCGCCGCGATGATCATGATGGTGGATATCACCGGCAAACATGACGCGGCAGCCAAACTGGTCACCAGTGTTTCCGCGACCCTTGAAGCGCGTGGCGCGAAAAAATCAAAGTTGACCGTTGCGGGCGGCGATGCGACTCAATTGGCCCTACCTAAGAAGGCGACTGAGACCACACAACGTTACGCCATCTATGTGATCGCGGGCGACATGCTGCTGATCGGCGATCATCAGCCGACGATGGAAGCGATTCTCAAGCGAGTGAGCAGTGGTGACACCTCTGACACGCTGGTCGATTCCGAGGCTTACAAATCTATCATGGCTCGATGCACCAAGGCCGCGGGCGCAGTCACGTCCCACGCCAAGT
>JBKJSI010000040.1:0-7235 GCA_046595915.1 Pirellulaceae bacterium | reverse complement strand
TGTGGTATGTCGCAAATGAACTTCGCCAATTCCTTAGCGCATTTGGCATTACTCGTCAAGACAGAATAGCGAAGACGGGTAATTGCCTATCTTCGCCAAAGTTACCGCTGGCCCTGGACGTGAGCTACCTTCAGTTTTTGAAGGAACGGACGGAGAAGGCGTTTCGGTAGTTGGAATGCTGAAGAGTCTTGTTTAGAAAACAAGAACAGGTGGAGTGCGATGATCTGCTTTGCCCGGTTTGTAAGCGCCTGTCGGAATGGCTACTTACGCATTGGATTGGCTCTCATTATTTTACCGGGAGTCGGCGAACGCGGATTTGACCTTCGGTCACACTGATCATTGCTCCTTGCTTGATTGCGTCCGTGTGGTGATTGAGAACCGCTCGTAGCGCAATGTTCACTTGGTCAGGATGCATATTGCGGAGGCGAAAGGTGATTACGCTCGGTACGATATCTCCGCTTGCCGCGACCAACTCACCAAAGTCAAGATCATGAACCAATAAGACTCGACCTTCTCGGCGAGCCTTGTCCACAATTTCTGAGTCGGGTAAGCGCTCCAAGCCTTGTTCGAGCAAATGGACCGCGTCGCATCCAAGGCCCCTCAGAAAAGCGACCGTAAGGGGCGAGATTCCCATATCTGCAAGGAATTTCACGGCTGGACCGCCCTTGCTGGACCACTTTTGCGGGACCGGCTTTATTGGACCACTTCTAAGCGGTGGACCGTATCCTCGGCGAGCCAGGCCCCATAGCGCAAGGACTGATTAACGTCTTCGGGCTCCAGAGAGGGATAGGCTTCAATGATCTGGGCAGTCGTCATTCCGTTTGCAAACAGATTTAACACCAATGAGACGGTCACTCGCATCCCGCGAATGCAGGCGCGTCCGCCCATCACTTGTGGATCAAATGTGATGCGATCAAAACCCAACATGGCTGCTCCCTCTTCTCGTTCGCGACCCTTGAGAAAACGACTTGCGCTCTTTCGTCGATGCTTGTTGCCACGTGCTTAAGAACCTACCTCGATGACAAGCAATCGCACGGAAAGGGTATTCTTATTCTAATTGAGAATTCAAGGCGAGTTAACCCACAATACCAGGCTTGCGGCGGAGTGTCGCTTTCAGATTGGATGTTCGAGGGAGGGTAAGTTGAAGTGTTGAAAGCAGTTTGTGGTGGAGGGGGCTTTTCATACGGGGTTGGCGAGTGTGGCGCCGTTTTTGTGGTGGAAGCGGGGGTAAGATTGCATAAGAGGACGAAAATGAGCGAACAAAGTGAATCGCTGAAGCTATCACCTGATACCGAGAATTTTGGCCTCAACCTTCCGGAATGCGACGATAGTCCTTGGACGCGCGAGGAGCTGGAGGCGCTAGCTTGGGAGCGCGTGAAGGATGAGGAGTGCGATGAGTATGACACGCTTGCTGAGAACGTGTTTTAGGAGACACAAAGTAACCCTTCGTGCGGCGAAACTCTGATCACCGTCGCGAGCTGTGCAGTCGCTTTCAATTACGGTTTCCTCTTCTCTGGTTGCTAGTCGGCACAAATGGTCACAGTCCCAGGCCTTCGGCCCGGGCTGGCAGAAGCGGCCCTTCAGGCCGCGATCTTCTCAAGGGCTGGCGTTCGACTTCCACGAGCGAAAGATCGTCAGTTTTGCGATCTGTGGGCTCAGTTGCAGCAGGAATTGAATGGACGAGAGAGCCAAAAGGCCGATTCCGAAATAGTGAAGCCAATGCCTCTGCGTCTTGCGGCGCCAATCGATGAATAGTGAGACGATCACGGCGACAATAGTCATGGTCTGCACCAAGATGCGGACGCAGCGTAGGGCAAAGGCGACGTCTATTAGTGACCAGGAATTCGGTGCGCGCAAGACAAGGTAGCCGATTTGAAAGATGGAGATTGCGCTCAATAGAAATACGCAGACGAAAATGATCCTCCAGGACCATTCTCGCGCCCGAATCGCGCCGTAGATTGGAGTGACGGCGACGAGCACTGCTCCCGCAATCACTGTTGGTAAAAGCAGCCACTGAGACCATCTGTTGTTGCGATTTTCCAGGATTACGATCAAGAAGACAATTATCCCTCCTACCAACGCCAAAAATTGGTTTAGGGAGAGTACGAAGACATAAGTCGCGCCGGGATCTTGGAGTTTGACTGGCCGTCGCGTCAGCCAGCGCGCTGTCAGCCATAGGAATGCTGCGATCGTTCCGCCTTGCTCGAATGCGCTAACCGCTCGTGAAGCAAGTGCTACTCCGGCGGCAACGGTGGCTGGCTGGACTCTTAGGCCGCGGAGGTTGAACCATATCGCTATGGCGATGCCGAGCGTCAAGTACAAGAAATGTCGGATCGAGAGCGGCGGTAGTTGGGGTTCATTCACGTTGAACTCGGATTGGTGCGCCGTGTTTAGAAAGCAAGAACAGCCTAATGTTGAATTGGGAGCAAGGCTCATTGCTGTTCTTGTTTTTGAAACACAGCCGCCCGTCTGACCATGGCGAGGATGACGTCGCACCTTTTGGCGAGGATTTGGGGGGGCATCGGCTCAGATGGCGCCTTTATCGCGCAGCGGCTGCGATTTGGATTTGGTGCGAGAATAGATATGGGTTGTGAATCCCTTTGCGAGGAGGTGGCCGCACATGCTGGCGCCCATGACGCCGGTTCCGATGAAGCCGAGGGTAGTTTTGCCTGGGGAGATTGGGCTATTGGTCATGGAGTGATTTCAGCGAGGGGAATTCGAACTTGCGGGGGGAGCCGTGTTTTAAGGACCGAGACATTTGAGTCGATATTGTTGGGCAAGCGTGTTTTGTCTCGATCCTTAAAACACAGCCACACGTGCGATTGCGAATTGGGGTCTTCTTGAGCCGCGAGAACGCGCTCTGCGTTGCATCGCGGCTAACCCAATACTCTGCTTCGTTACGCGGTTTCGTGTTGTTTTAGTTGGTGTTCTTCGATCATTGTTTCGCGGATTTTGAACTTTTGGATTTTGCCGGTGACCGTTTGGGGAAACGCCTCGACGAAGCGGACGTATTTGGGCGTTTTGTAGTGGGCGAGTTGTTTTTTGCAGAAGTCGCGGACTTCGTCTTCGGTGAGCGTGGCGCCCGATTTGAGTCTAATCCAGGCGCAGACTTCCTCCCCGTATTTGAGATCGGGGACGCCGACGACGGCGGCTTGTTCGATGGCGGGATGGGTGAAGAGGCACTCTTCGATTTCGCGGGGATAGATGTTTTCGCCGCCGCGAATGAGCATGTCTTTGATGCGCCCGGTGATGCGGTAGTAGCCTTTGGGCGTGCGGATGGCAAGGTCGCCGGTGTGTAGCCAGCCATCTTTGTCGATGGCGGCGGCGGTGGCTTCGGGGTTTTTGTAATAGCCGAGCATGACGGCGTGGCCGCGGCAGCAGAATTCGCCTTGGGTATTGTCGCCGAGCGTTTCCCCGGTGGCCGGATCGACGATTTTTACTTCGACGCCGGGCGTGGCGCGGCCGACCGTTTCGACGCGGAGTTCGATTGGGTCGTCGTAGCGCGTTTGCGTGACGACGGGCGAGGCTTCGGTCTGGCCATAGGCGATGGTGACTTCGCTCGCGCCCATTTTGTCGATCACTTGCCGCATGATTTCGATGGGGCAAGGTGCGCCCGCCATGATGCCGGTGCGGAGCGATTTGAGGTCGTACTGAGCGAAGGTTGGATCTTCGAGCTGGGCAATGAACATCGTCGGCACGCCGTACAGCGATGTGGCGCGTTCGGCGGCGATGGCTTGGAGCGTTTCGGTCGGCTTGAAGTATTCATTGGGCACGATCATCGCGCTGCCATAGACGGCGCAGGCGAGTGTTCCGAGGACACAGCCGAAGCAGTGATAAAAGGGCACGGGAATGCAGATGCGATCTTGGTGCGTGAGCCGCTGGCAATCGCCGATGTAGTAGGCGTTGAACAGCAAGTTGCGATGCGAAAGGGTTGCCGCTTTGGGAAAGCCGGTGGTGCCGGAGGTGTATTGGATGTTGATCTTGTCTTGCGGCTCTAGATACTGAAGTGCTGCTTCGTAGTCATGTTCACTCGGTTCGCCGCAGAGTTCTAGGAATTCGTTCCACTTGAAAACGCCCTCGGGCGGCTCACCTTGGAAGGCGACGACGTTGCGGAGTTTCGGAAATTCTTTGAGGTTGAGTGAGCGAGGTGAATTCGCATCGGGGCTACCGAGCGATGGCAAAACTTCCTTGAGCATCGCGAAGTAGTCGGAGGTTTTGAACTTGTCGACGAGGAAGAGGGCGACGGCGTCGCTTTGATCGAGAACGTATTTGAGTTCGAAAGGGCGATAGGCGGGATTGATCGTGACCAGCACCGCGCCGATGCGGGCGGTGGCGAACTGCATAATCACCCACTGCGGCACATTCGTTGCCCAGACGGCGACGTGCTCGCCTTTCCGCACATTGAGGGCGACGAGCGCCCGCGCGGCGGCGTCGACTTCCTTTTCAAATTCGGTCCAGGTCCAGCGCTGGCCGCATTTGGGAAAGACCATGGCGTCGCGGTCGCCATATTTTCGGACCGTCTCGCGAAGGACTTCGTCGATCGTGTGGCCTTCGAGCCAAGGAAGAGGAAAATCGCTGCTCGCCGTCATTCGCTGCCCCACGCGGTGAAGATTCTTTTCGCGCAGGCGCTGAGAGGAGGATGGGAAGGCGCGCCTGACACGGACGGGGAATTTTACGCGGTGGGAAGTGGTGAAGGAAGCAATGGCTTGGCAATCCTACTAAGGGTTGCAATTTGGTTGACGATTGCCCAGTTCAGAACTACGCTACCTACCGCAGCATCTGCTCCTGATTTCGAGGAGGGGGCCACCGTCGGGCTCAGAAACTGAATGGCAGAGTTACCATCTCGAGAAAAACCGCGACTAGATCTACTAGATCGGCTCGCGGATCAGATATTTGCTGATCATGTCAAGCCAACTGGTGGAGTGCTGGTGGCGGCTGAGGAAGTCCTCAAGATCGCAATCTCGCATCCCGTGACGCTTCAGTGGCGCGATGGCGACTGCCATATTCGCATCGGCGAATTAGGCGAAACAAAGCGACCGATGCCAGTCTCTTACTTTCGCGCGTTGTTGGCTCGCCTCTCCACTCTATTTTCTGAGGCCTGTTCGACGCCAAGCGACTGGAATTGCTATCTGGGTCATGGCACACTGACGATAAAGACCAGCGATTCCATAGAGCGAATTCTGGAAATGAACTTTGAGAATACGCAGCAGCGGCAGTTCGCGCACTTGAACCCCGTCGCAACCTAGTGCATCGCGGCTAACCCGCTTTGGCGAACTTATTTTCTCGCGGGCCATAACCGTAGAGCCGCAGTTTATTGGTTAGCGTGCGGACGCCGATGCCGAGGGCGTTGGCGGTTTGGACGCGGTGGCCGCGGTAGCGTTGGAGCGTGACTTCGATGAGTTGGCGTTCCATTTCGTCGAGTTTGACGCCGGCGGTGAAGGGGAGCGGCTGCGTGGGGGCGACGAGGGGGGTGGCGACGACTTCACCGAGCCAAGGCCTTAGTTCGTCGGCGGAGACGGCATCGCCCACGCACAAGACGCTCGCCCGCGTCAGAAGATTTTCGAGTTCGCGGACGTTGCCGGGCCAGGAGTAGGCCTGAAGCAGCCCGAGGGCACAGGGTTTCAGCGAGAGCGCTGCGCGGCCCATTCGCCCGGCCACGGCGCTGAGAAAATGATTGGCGAGTTCTGGAATGTCATCGAGCCGCTCGCGCAGGGCGGGCACGGCGATGGGGATGACCGCGAGGCGAAAATAAAGGTCTTCGCGGAACCGGCCGGCTTTGACTTCGGCGCGGAGATCGCGGTTGGCGGCGGTGATGACGCGGACGTCGACTTTTTGGGTGGTGCTGGAGCCGACGCGCTCGAAGGTCCGCTCTTGGAGTACGCGCAATAGCTTTGATTGAATGGTCGCGTCGATTTCGGTGATTTCGTCAAGAAAGATGGTGCCGCGATCGGCGAGTTCAAAGCGACCGATGCGTGGCGCGTCGGCGCTCGTGAAGGCGCCACGCTCATGGCCGAAAAGTTCGCTTTCGAGGAGTTGTGGCGAGAGCGCGGGGCAGTTGAGGCGGACCATGGCTTCTTTCGAGCGGCGGCTTTGGGCGTGGATGTAGCCCGCGACGAGTTCTTTGCCGACGCCGCTTTCGCCGGTGATCAGAATTGTTTCGGAAGTTGGCGCCGCCTGCGCGATTCGCTGCCTCAGCGTTTGCATCGCGGTGCTTTGGCCGAGCAACATCGGCGTGTCACCTAGCGCGGCTGGCACCGACGAGCGCTTGCCCATCTGGACGCCATGCCGCAGTGCTCGGTCGACGAGTTCTTCGAGCTGGCCGGCGGTGAAAGGCTTTTCGATGAAGTCGAACGCGCCGTGGCGCATGGCATCAACCGCCGCGGTTACGGTTGCGTGGGCGGTGACCATGGCGATTTGCGACTCGACTTTGCGTTCTTCGAGCGCGCGGATGAATTCGAGTCCGCCCATGCCGGGCATGCGTAGGTCGGTGATGATGACGTCATACTCGGCCCCATCAAGGACATGTAAGGCCTCTGCCGCGCTACCGCATGCGCGGACTTCATGGCCTGCGAACGAGAGTGCATCGGCCATTGATTCTCGGGCGCGATCGTGGTCATCGACGACCATTACGCGGCCCACTTGGCGACTAATTGAAATTGTGGTCATGCTGCCATCTCCTGAGCGTGAATCGTCGGTATGCGTATCGAAAATCGGGCGCCGCCGCTGGGCGCGTTATCGACCAAGATCTCGCCGCCGTGTGCTTCGCAAATGCGCTGCACGATGGCGAGTCCTAGTCCGGTGCCCGAGCTTTTGGTTGTGTAAAAGGGCTCAAATAGCCGTGGCAAAGATTCTTCGGGGATGCCTGCGCCGGAGTCGGTGACTTCGATGTTGGCGGTCCCGTGTGACTCAAACGCCGTGACGGAGAGTCGTCCACCTTTGGGCATCGCGTCAATCGCATTGAACGCCAAATTGAGCAGTGCGCGACGGAGCATGGAGGAATCGATGCTGAAGACCAAGTCCTCGCGGGCGGTAACTTCGATCTGCACACCTTGCGCGGTTGCATTCGCCGCTAGCGGCTCGAGCAAATCCTCGCAAAAGCGTTTCATCGCGGTCGGCTGCCGCTTCGGGGGATTCTGGGCGGTGAATTGCAGCAGGTCGCTGACGATCGAATCCACCGCCCAGAATCCCCCGAAGCGGCAGCCGACCGCGATGAAACGCTTTTGCGAGGATTTGCT
>JBKJSI010000712.1:0-3486 GCA_046595915.1 Pirellulaceae bacterium | reverse complement strand
TTCATAGCGCACTTTGTGCTACCGCCTCGCCTTGAGCCATCGTTACGTACCAATGGATTAGGAGATCACTTAGATGTCGACTCGAGTCATTCAAATCGCAAGTTTTTCATTATTGATTGCTACGGTACTATTTCTTGTGGGTTGTGGCCCTTCTACCCCAGATTCAAAGCCCGTCGTCACTTCGCCGAACGGCCAATCGGCGATGACTTCGACTCCCCCCAAGGGTTCGCCGGCGGAAGAGGACCATGGCCACAAGGCGGGCGCGCATGGGGGAATTATCGTGTCACTTGGACGCGATAGCTATCACGTTGAGGCCATCGTCACGAGCGCTGGGGAAGTGCGTTTGTACACGCTTGGCAATGATGAAAGCCGTCTGCTGGAAATCCCAGCCCAGAAAATCAGCGGTTTCGTCAAAGCGACCGAAGGGGCCGACTCGGTACCTGTTGAGTTCATTCCGAAGCCGCAGGAAGGGGACAAGGAAGGAAAGACATCATTACTTGTAGCGCAACTTCCAGAAACGCTTGTTGGAAAGAACATCGATGTCACCGTTCCTAATTTGACGATCGAAGGCGAACGCTTCCGCCTTGGTTTTAGCACCAAGTCTGAGTCGCACGGCGATGATGCGATGCCGGTCAAAATTGCGGACGAAGCGGAGAAAGCACTGTACTTAACGCCAGGTGGAATCTATACGCAGGCTGACGTCGAAGCGAACGGCAATATCACTGCTTCACAAAAATTCGCAAGCTTTCAGCCTAAGCACGATCTAAAGCCGAAAAGTGGCGACAAGATTTGTCCCGTAACGCTGACTAAAGCTAATCCGAAGTGTGCTTGGATTATCGGCGGTAAAAACTACGAGTTTTGCTGCCCGCCTTGTGTGGATGAGTTCGTCGCTCTGGCCAAGACCAAGCCCGAGGAGGTTAAAGCGCCGGAACACTATGTCAAAGGTGAAACAACCTCTGATTCGGAAGCAAAGTAGTCTTGGTTTCGGAAAATGTACAAACATGTTTCAGTTAGTTTCTTTCTAATTAGGAGTATGGTCATGATTGCGCGTAAAGTATTTGTCTTAGGTATGGTTGCGGCGTTTACATTCCTGGCTACAAGCCTTGTCCAGGCGGAAGAGTCAACGGTCACAACGATCAGCGTAAAGGGCATGCACTGTGCCGGATGTGCATCGAAGGTTGCTTCCAAGTTGGACGCCCTGGCCGGTGTTCAAAAGTCCAAGGTCGATGCGGAAAAGTCCGTGGCGATCGTAACTCCCAAACCTAAAAGCGCCCTTTCGCCTAAGGCACTGTGGGAGGCTGTGGAAAAGGCCGGATATGAACCAATCAAGTTAGTTGGTCCATCTGGGACATTCACCGAAAAACCAAAGTCTTAAGTAGCGATTGTTCGCCGAACTCGTGCCACTCCGAATGTGAGGCATCGGATGGCGAAGTTCGGTGGTCTGACGGTTTGTAGTTGCCTCACAATAGCCGAAAGGAGTTGTGCTATTAGTACGCCATTCCGATTTGGATGCCTTGCTATGTTGCTGCTGCTGATGCTGCTTTCCGCAGGATGCGCGAATGACAGCGGATCGCGCGCCAGCGGATCAGGCAGCGGCGGCAGTTGCGCAAGCTGCGGATCATAAGGGTGTGTCGAGGATTTATCGTTTGCTCCCGAGGGCGGCTTTTGTCGCCCTCGGGAGATTTCGAACACGCTGTTTGAAAGCCAATACCCTTCTGTTTACTGAAAAAACGTCACTTTGGAGGAGAGTAGATGAAACGATGTATTTTTCAATTTCTGATGGTGTCGATTCCTCTTTTAGCAGCCATCGGATGCGGCGCGTCGCCTGCACCGTCGGTAGCGGCGAAGAATGAAGCCGCAAGCAACCCTGCTCCGGTTGATGAAGTCGCGGAAGTTCGAAGCACCTTGTCGCCCGAAGACCGCGAATTGGTAGAAGCCCAGGAATGGTGCGTTGTTATGCCTTCAGAACGGCTCGGCGCCATGGGCGCGCCGATCAAGTTGGATATCGAAGGACAGCCTGTATTCGTCTGCTGTGCCGGGTGCAAGAAAAAGGCAGCGGCTAATCCTGAGCAAACACTCGCCAAGCTTGCAGACCTCAAGGCGAAGGCGAAGGAAGAAAAGGCTGTCATGAAATAGCGGCGGATCATCATTCCTCCGTACCGCATGAGAGTTCTCCGCTTGGAATTATCGCAATGCACAGCATGATTTCGCGAACCAAGGTTTCACGACAGGGAACTTCGTGGCAATTGACGCGCATTGCGATCGTCTGTGCATCTTTTCTTGCGCCGATCAGCGGATCGGCGCACGAAGGCCATGCACCGTTGCCTACGAAGGGAGTTCAGGTTGACGTCAAAAAGGGGCTCATCACATTAAGCCCCGACGCACAGCGGTCGCTGGGAGTGCAAACGACAGCGATCGAAAATCGTGCGTTGGAAGATACCGCGCTAGCCTACGCAACACTCATCACTCCGTGGCAGCAGCAGTATTTTGTAAGCTCGCCCCTCTCAGGGAGAATTGCCGCGCTGCATGTGACGACCGGCAGCACTATAAAGTCCGGGGACTTGCTCGCGGAGATTGCCAGCCCTGAATTAGATGCGATTCAATTGGAACTGCGAAGCGCGGTCAATTCTCTCGACCTTTCCTCACGACAGGCCGAACGACTTCGCAAACTTATTGCTGAGCAAGCAGTTCCCGAGCGCGATTTCATCGAAGCGAATACCAAGTTTCAGCAGGATAAGAGTGCGGTCGAAATCGCACGAACGAAGCTTCAAAGCCTCGGAATAAGCAAGGAGGCGATCGATCAATCGATCTCGCGCAAGGATCAAGCTACGCCACTTTTATTGCCTTTGGTCAGCCCCATAGCGGGCAGCGTCAGTCACGCCGATCTGGCAATCGGAAAGGTTGTGGTCGCCACAGAGCATTTGTTTGAGGTGAATGACCTTTCCAAATTATGGGCAAAAATTGGCGTACTTGAACGCGATGTCGCTCGCATCAAACCGGGGCAAAAACTGAGCCTGGAACTCACCGCATTTCCGAGGCAACCGCTATCTGGCGAGGTCATTGGCAATTCGGTCGAAGTTGATCCTGTGACTCATGTTGCAACGGTCTGGGCGGAGATCAGTAATCCAGAAGGGACTATCCGCTATCTCCCAGGAATGTACGGCACGGCCAAGATCATCACTTCAGAGCCGCGACAATTGCTTACAGTCCCCTCCTCCGCGCTGCTTGGGAGCGGCGCCGAACGTTATGTACTGGTGGAAGTGGCTGCGACCGCCAAAGCCTTTGAATATCGGAGGCAGAATGTCGTCGTTCAATCTCAAAACGCTACATTCGTTCAGTTTCAAACGGACTCGCTCTACCCAGGCGACCGAGTGGTAAAGCTCGGCGGCCAAGTTCTCTCTTCGTTCTTTATCCTCGGTTCGCTACGGCTGAGCAAAGAAGGAATTCGTAATGTCGGACTCAAGGTGGAACCGGTTGCAAAGCAAG
>JBKJSI010000606.1:0-2873 GCA_046595915.1 Pirellulaceae bacterium | reverse complement strand
GGGGGCCGCGAGGGGAGTTGAGTTTATTTTTATTCACGAGGCGAATCTATTCGGTCGAGCTAAAGTGGCAAAACACGCGCCCTCGATTTTTTTGGTTCGACTACCACGAGAGCTCCTACTTGGAGCAAAGATTCAAATTGCTTAATTGCATCGACGACGATTGGTCCAATGAACTTGGGAAGTACTTTTTGACTGCGGACTTGGATGACGCTGGGCCCGGCAACGCGTTTCATGGCCAGCAAATTCCCGAAATCTAGGTCATGCGTGAAGACGACGTGCCCATTCTGGAGCGCCCATTCCATTATCACTTCGTCATCGGCGCGCGGGTCGCCCACGCTCGACCAATGTACCGAGAACCAGCCGTGCAAACTAAACTCTGCCGTCCAACTTCGTGGCAGATTCATATCAACAAGAATCTTCAGACTCATGCGCCAACTAGTGGTTCTTCACGTTCCTCTAACCTCCATGCGGCATAAGCCAAAGCGGCGTCTAAATCCTCTGCTTCCAGATATGGATATTCCTCCAAGATCGTTTCACGAGAAATGCCGCTCGCCATCAAACCCAAGATGGTCGAAACCGTAACGCGGAGCCCACGAATACATGGCTTGCCGCCCATGACGGCTGGGTTAAGTGTTATGCGCTCCAAATGCATGTTGGTTCCTCCACGTCGCCAGGTGGCTAGTCGTTGACCTTTATTGTAGCCGATCCGCCTCGAAAGTTTCCGCTCATTCTCGCGATTTACCAAGGTCGCAAGTCATCCTCCGGTGACAAATCCTCGATAAACCCGGCCAGCAGATTCGCCGCGTGGTCGAGGTCGTCTAACGAAATGGTTTCTACGGCGCTGTGCATATAGCGGTTGGGAAGGCTGACGAGGCCGGTGGCTACGCCTGCGCGGGAGATTTGGAGGTTGTTGGCATCGTTGGAAGTGGCGCGGCCGATGGCGGAGGGTTGAAAAGGGATGAGCCGGGTGTTGGCGGCCGATTCGAGACGTTTGGTGACGACGGGGCTCATGTTGGGGCCGAGGAAGATCACCGGTCCTTTGCCGAGCTTGATGTTGCCATGCTGGCGTTTGTCGATCGTGGGGCAATCGGTGGCGTGCGTGACATCGACGGCGATGCCAATTTGGGGGTCGATGCCGAAGGCGCTCGTTCTCGCGCCGCGGAGGCCGATTTCTTCGGCGACCGTGGAGACGGCGAAGATGCCGACCTTGAGTTTTTCTTTCTTGATGCGACGTAGGGCTTCGATCACGACCCAAAGGCCCGTGCGATTGTCCATGCCGGGCGATGTTGCTAGGCCGTTTCGCAGCATTTGGAATCCGAGTTCAAGAGTGACTGCGTCGCCAATTTTCACGAGGCTGGCAGTTTCCTCTCGATCTTTGGCGCCGATGTCGAGCCAGAGGTCGTCGAGTTTAGCGACTTGCTTTCGTTCTTCATCGCTTAGCAAGTGGATTGGCTTGCGGGAGATCACCGCAGGAATGGGGCCGGTGGTGGTCCAGATCGTCATACGCTGGCCGATCAGTTGCTGCGGATCCCAGCCGCCGATGGTTTGCGTGTAAATGAAGCCGTTGTCGTCGATGTGGGAAACGAGGAGGCCAATTTGATCGCAGTGGCCCGCGAACATGACGCGCCGCGGCGATGTGGGATTGCGCGACAGAATCACGTTGCCATGCAAATCGGTTTCGATCTTGTCGGCGAAGGGTTTGGCGTATTCTTTGACGACGCCTTGGATCGCGCCCTCGAAGCCGGAAGGGCCGGGGGTTTCTAGAAGCCTTTTTAGGAACGCTAGTGAGCTTTCTTCCATGAAACAATCTCCGAGTCTTTTCGTAGGTCAGGCTATGCCTGACGGTCTATTAAAATGCCAATACTATGTCATATTCTTCGGAAGGGCTTGCCGAATCTCCCAGGCGAGCCAACGTAGCTCTTCGTCATCGCGTTCGGATAAGAATCCAAACTTGTCATTCTTCTGGTCGAAGATTTGAAGTTCGTTGACAGGTTGTTTGTTGACTTCAATTCCGCTGGGGCCGACGCGAAGTTCCTTAATATCCTCCAGCGGCCATTCGCGTTTCTTGGAGCCGAATATGCCGGTTTGAATCGCCATGAGTTGCCCGCCGACGAGCGCGATCGCGGCGCGCCGGCGGCCCATGTTGAGGGCGCCGAGGAAGACGCCGATTCCCACGAGCCAGAAGAGTCCGAAAATCACCGGCGCAAACCAGGGCATATCAGCTTTTACTTTGGCGGGCTGATTGATGGCTGCGAAGATGATCAAAGTGGTAACGAGCGTTAGCGTTCCACACCAGAGTAGGCTAAAGAAGAAGAGCCCTTTGGAGCCTTTCCAGACTCCCGCAGGTGGGATGGTGATCGTGAATTCGCTCTCGGCAAGTCGTTCGAAGCGAATCGTGGTGCCGGGTGGCGCGCTGACGGGCGCATCGGGGTCGACTTCTTCGTCCCATTCCTCATCATCGAAGTCTGATTCATCGATTTCGTCTTCGTCCGGAATTCCCGTGGCGGCTGCGTCGCGCTTTCGTGATTCCGTTACGCCTGCGCCATAGATGTAGATGATGTCGCGTTCTTCTTGTTTGGCTTCGGCGAATCCTTTTACTTCGGCGGCTCTGTTGCAGCGGGCGGCGAGTGTTTGTGCGACGGCGACGAGCATCGGGATCGAATAACCCCAAGCGACCATGCCTTGTTTGCCATTGCGGGGATGAACGAGGAGGGCATTGAACTCACTTGCGAGATCGATGGGCGGAGGCGTTTCTTCATTGCTGTAGTTCGCGAGTGGCTTGATTTCGAAGGAGCCAATTTGGTCTACCTTCCAGCGTTTGCTTCGCCAGAAAGGGCCGCAGCGTTCGACGGTGAGCAGGTGGTCGCCTTTGA
>JBKJSI010000457.1:0-3232 GCA_046595915.1 Pirellulaceae bacterium | reverse complement strand
AACCGCGTGCCTACTTGGGTTCCTCAATCAAAAGGATGCTCCCCAACTAGAAAGGGGCTGCGGAGCCTCGTGGTGGAACGGATGGCGATGGTTGATTAGGCGGATGCGAACTTCCCGCGTTCAGCCTTGGCGAACCGTGCCTCGGCGCCCTTAGTATTGATTTCCTTCATGATCGCCGCGTGCAGAGTATTGGCGGGCGTCTTGCCTCCCGGGCTCACCCACAACTACTTCGCCGCCATCGTTTCAATCAGCTCCCCGCAAGTCATTGGCGCTTTGTTCGCCTTTAGCACGAGGCTAGCGGCGCTGAGCGCGCCAACCTTGGAGGCGGGAGTTTTGGACGTCGGCTTGCTAGCGCGAGGGGACTTGGCAGCGGACTTCGTGGACAATGGTTTCGAGCCAGCTTACTTGGTCATTGCAAATCTCCTTGTAGTGAAAAGGGAAAGGTCGGTTACTTGCGGAAGGGGCGATAGACATAGTCGCCGAGGCCGGCGCAAAGGAAATCAACGACTGCCTGAACCTGGGCGTCTGCGGCGGCTTGATCCAAGCCTCGGTCCCAGTTGAAGACGGTCTTCTTGTCCGATAGCTGCTGGAGCCAGAGCTTCGAAATGCGCGAGTCGCCCAGTTCGTAGCCCTCGCGTTCGGCGTGTGCCGGTAAGACCAGCGCATCGAACCAATAGCCCCCGATCGTGCCGCCAGCCCAGCTGCCGGATAGATCCCGCTTTTCGAGTTTTACGAGGTTGAAATCGTCGCCCAAATCTTCGTCGGTCATGTTCGTTCTCCGTGCTGTAGGTACTACTCTGCCGCCACGTGACATGACGACGATTACCTCGTTTCAGCACGAACATCCACGGAATTGTGAGAATCTTTTCGGAACTTCAGGGTCGCCTCAAAGGTGACTAGTTTCGTCACCATTCAAAGGACTGCTGATGATGCCCAATAAACTCGCGAAACCCTGCAAACACCCGGGATGTCCGTTCACCACGCGGTTCCGGTTCTGTGACGAACATGGCAAGCTGCACTCACGACAAAAGAGTCGTCAGCGGGCGAGCCTATCGAAGCGGGGCTACGACGCGGCGTGACGGAAGATCAGGGCTAGTGTGCTGGCCGAGGAGCCGTTTTGTAGAGAGTGTGCCAAGCACAATCGCATCGAGATCGCGACGGATGTGGACCACATCATTCCGCTACGGAGCGGTGGCACACATGACCGCGAGAACCTTGCGCCGCTGTGTGCTGCCTGTCATAGCAAGAAGACGGTGGTGAGTGATGGTTGGTTTGGGCGTAAGACTTTGGTGGATCGTCGGTTCCGATGATCACGTTCAAATATAAGTTTAGGCCATACTCTTAGTCCCTCGAACGTCCGAGATTCCCGACAGTAGTACCGTCCGTAGGAAATGTGATATTGAAATAGATTTCATTCGGCTTCGCGTTTTCAACCCGATAAGTCCAAACGCGTCTTGGAGGTGCAATTGTGTATGCGTATTCACGCATCGGCCTTCCAAGGAGTTTCTCTACCTCTTCGATGCCCTGACCGATAGTCACCTGTTTGACCTGTTGCTCAGTAATTGTGCCCGGCGGCAATTGTGGCGCTTTCGTGCACCCCCATATTGGACCTCCAGCGAGGCTAATCGCCACCAACAACAACCGTAAGCTGAATTGGCGAGGGATGAAGCGAGATTGTGGTGATTCACTGGTGGTTGCCATAGAAGACGCTGAAGAAAGAGGGTGGGTTTGGGTGAGGGCTTATCCGTCAGTTGCTCAGTAGTCCAACATAAACATGCCGTAGTTTAGTCCGTCCGGGGATGTCCCCATGAATAAGTGAGTTTGGTAGTCGAATTTATTGACGAAGGCCCTCACTCCAGGCTTCGCACCAACAACGCGATAAGCGGCTTCGTGAATTTGAGGCGCAGATGTTGTCCTGCTTTCTTCGAGCGGCTGGCCAAGAAGGCGTTCGAACTCGTCTCGCGTCTAGCCAAGTTTGATCTTCCGAGTTTCTGCATCGGTTATGAATCCAGTAGGCAGTTGCATCCGCCACCACATGAACAAAGCGGCAAGAAGGGTCAGAATCAGCATCGCGCGAATGCCGAACTGCCTTCGTGGAGTGCGTGTTGTCGCCGACTCACTCATCCCGCCACCATACAGCGCCGACAGCGTTAACGCGACGGAAGTGTCCGGGGGTGGGGGTCGCCAAAGAATGCCATTCGATCGTGTACCGCTGGCCTGTAGACGCGCGCTAATTCGCGAAATTGGAAGGCTGGAGGTTGCTGGTAACTCGGTCACTTCCCAGCCCGTTCGAGTAGTTTCTCTCAGGGACGCACACTCTGAGGAGTCTTTTGATGCGAGGTCGTAAACCGAAACCCACGATGCTGAAGGTGCTTGTGGGGAATCCTGGCAAGCGCAAGCTCAACCACCACGAGCCGATTGCCGCTGGCATCCCCGATTGCCCGGATTTTCTGGATGCCGTCGCCAAGGAGGAATGGGATCGCTGCGTGAAAGTACTGGCGGAAATGAACGTGCTGACCAAGGCCGATCGTCCGGCGCTGGCAGCGTACTGCGTGGCGTACAGCCGTTGGGTCGAAGCCGAGGCGCTCGTCAAGCGATATGGCACAATGGTGAAGAGTCCCGAAAAGGGCTTTCCGATGAAGTCGCCCTATCTGACCGTCGCCGACCAGGCGCTGGAATCCATGCGAAAACTGATGATCGAGTTCGGCATGACGCCCTCCAGCCGCTCACGTTTGAAAATGTCCGACAGGAGCAGCGCCGGAGAGCCTTCGACCTCTTCATGGAGCAAGCCTAATGGGCAAGAAATCCGCGAAATTACCCAGTGGGGGAAAGAAACACGCCGCTAGCGATGGGCGAGAATGGGTAAGGACAAGCGCCGATGAAAAAGCGGTGGCCGATGGTTGTTATTTCGATCTCCAAGCCGCCCTACGTGTCCGCGCCTTCTTTGAAAACTTCCTCCGTCACTCCAAAGGACAGTTCGCTAATCAACCGTTTGAACTGCTCGAATGGCAATGGCAAGGGATCATTGCGTCGCTGTTTGGCTGGAAACGGGCGGATGGAACGCGGCGCTATCGGCGCGGCTACATCGAAGTGCCGAAGAAGAATGGGAAGAGCACGTTGTTCTCTGGCTTATCTCTCTACCTGTTAACCGCAGATGGTGAGCCGGGCACCGAAGTCTACTCCGCTGCGGTGGATCGGGATCAGGCTTCGATCGTCTACACCGAGGCGGCCA
>JBKJSI010000116.1:0-3535 GCA_046595915.1 Pirellulaceae bacterium | reverse complement strand
ACCAACTTTGGAGTGACGGAGGACCCAATAAGCCGGCGATAGGCGGCTTCCGCTGCGGGAAGATCGCCGCGTTTGGCGGCGGCTGCGGCGAGTTCAAAAGTGAGTCCTTGGGTCATCGAGTCATTGGCTTGACGCTGTGCAGCCGCCAGCGCCCGATCGGCTAGTTTGTTTCCCAGAGAGATCCACTCTGGTTTTTCAAGGCAATCACGGGCGACGAGCCAAATCGCTGTTTGCGGAGCGGCCGCGGCGCGCTGCCGAGCGTTGGCGCGCTTGCCGGCTGGAATCTCTTCAAGCGGCGCGGCATCGATTAATTTCTCGAGTCGACCGAGCGCCGACTTTTGGCCAGCGGCGGGGAGTTTTGCCAAAGCGAAGATCGATTCGGCGATGGCAACCTGTAAATCATTGGGGTTCTTGGCGGCGAGATCGGTCAACTCTGCTGAAAGTTCAGTATCCAAGGTGGCATCGGCTGTTTTTTCCTTGAGCACGTTGGCGAGTAGACTGGTAAGTCGTGGCGATGTGGACGTGCGAATCGGATTGCCATTTTCGTCATAGATGGTGCGCCGAGAGCCGGATGTGGCGGGGCTCGAATTGACAATGAATAGATCAATCGGCGAGGCGTTCGCTTTTGTCTCTTGGGCTTGGAGCAATTCTTTCACCCAAGTGCGATCGCTTTGATCCATCAGGCGGCGAACGAGTTGCGTGAGCAGCGCTTCGCCCATCTGCGTATAAGAGTTGTCGCTTACGTAGTTTCGAATCACCGCGTCATGTTGCTTGCCGTAGTTGACGAGGTCGCGATAGACCTTCAGCGCGTCGGAAGTGAATCCCAGTTGCTCCAGCTTTTGCCCCGCCATGTATAGACGTGAGGTTCGGTTGTATTCCGCATAGCCCGGGTTACTCGGCTGTGGCCCGGTCGGCTCCGCCAGCGAGGCGAGCAGCAGTTTTCTGCCGGTTTCCTTGTCGCCTTGATCGACAAGCATATTGGCGAGCGCTGTGCCGGGGCCGCCGCTGGCGCCTCGTTGCTGCGTGCGCCATGATTTGTCGGCGATTTCATAGAGTTTCATTGCCTCCGCGCGAAGCTCAGGGAGTTTTCGAAATTCTTGGGCTACCTTCCAGGCGCCAAACATCGAGTAGTAGTCCGCATATTCGAAGCCCTCTAGCGTCTTAAATTGTTTGCGGGCCTCATCGAGATCATTGCTCCGCACCGCCAACATCGCCAAAAGTGCATGACCCTCTTGCCACTGGGGAGCGGCTGCGAGTGTCTTCTCGACGTCAGCCTTAAAAGTCTTCAATTCCTCCGGACTCGAACCGTCAATCAATGAGACTTCGGTTGAATAAACGGTCCCATCATCGGAGTAACTGCTTGAGCTTTGGCTCCAGGGCATTCGCTTGGCTTTGTCCGGCGCGGGAACAAGGGACTTGCGAAATAGCGCGGCAATCTCTGGATTGCGAAGGTTCTCGGACTGAAAAGATCGGAGGAAGTAACTCGCCCCGTACTCAGGAAAGGCCTCGATTGCGCGTTTGATCACGACGATGCCAAGGTCGGTTGTCGCGCTATCTTGCATCAGATACTGAACGACATTCTGCGCGACGTAGTAACGCCCCATTTGCCGCAGATCAATTTCCGTAAACAGTTTTCCTAAGTCGGCCATTCGACGGTTCGAGCGGAAAACCTGAATCACTTCGTAATATTGATTGCCAAACAGGCTCGGCTTTTTGCGAAGCGCTTCCAAAAGCAAATCGCACGCTTCTTTGCCCTTGCCGAGTTGCGAATAGGTCATGCCGATGCGATAGCGCAAATCGGAGTCATCGGGGCGAAGGGCGAGCAACTTTCCTTGCAATGCTTCTGACTTTTTTGTATCGCCAGCGGCGGTGTAGTATTCGCCCAGCGCCGTATAAAGCTGCTCTGATTGCGGAGAACGTTCGAGCTGTGCTTCGAGGAGCGTGATTTGGTCCTTGAGCTTGCCCGTTTGCTGAAGGCAGCGGAGAGCCGATTGGCGATTGACGTCATCTTGTGTCATGCCGGTGCGCGGGTTGGCGATTGTGGCTCGCGTCGAGCGTAAAATGCGATAGGCGGCCTCGGCGGCGAGCTCACTCTTGCCCTCGACGAGATACTGCGTCATCAGCGCACTCAGCGCGGTGCTGCGCGAGGCCGTTTGACGCTCGGCGCGCTTTAGGACCGATTCCGCTTCCTCGTTCATTCCGAGCCGGCGCATTGCATCGGCCAGCGTCATTTGGGCATTGGAATCGATTCGCATTCCAAAGAGGCGTTTGGCGGAGAGCATCGCCCGGTCGAGATCGCCCAGTTGTTGGGCAAACTGCAGAATTGCCGTCTCTTTTTGAATCACGAGCCGCTGATCACTCGGCTGAATCTTATCGAGAATGGCGAGCGCTTCTTCGATATTTTGCGCCTGCACGTGGAGATTGGCGAGGTCGAATTGGAGCTGAAGGTCTTGCTTGGCGAGTTCGGTGGCTTTGGCGAAATAGGTCGCAGCGGCTTCCTTTTCGCCGTTCCAGAATTCGACATAGGCGCGGGCCAGTTCCCAATAGATGGGCTCAGCGCCGCTGGCGGCGGTGCGACGCTTTTCGATTTCGGCGGTGAAATCAGAGGCCAAATCGGCGGCGGTATAGACTTCGTAAGCGTTGCGCAAAACGTTTAGCGCCGTCTGATCCCAATATTGGCCCGCCGGCGGGAAGGCGACTTGAGCATTGCGAGGCTGGCCAGCAACATAGGTCGTATAGTAGGAGCGACCTGATGAGGGAACGGTTCGGGAAGCAACTCGATCTTGCCGCCGCAGTTCATTGCGGCGGATGTGATAATCGGCATACTGATTGAAGATATTGCGAACCTGCTCGATGGGCGTACCCGCGGCGCCCATTACTTGGCACAAGCCTGTCGCGGCCGTCAGTCGATTGCTGGTCGATGTCGGCGATTTGTTATCGTTGATCGAAATATCAAGTTTGGCGAACCGATCAAAAGCAGCCAGGGCTTCCGGGACTGAACCGTTCGTTGCGATCAGGCTGATCGAGGTCGCAATCTGCTGCGGCGTCTTATCGCGGGCGATGATCTGATCGAAGAGTTTTTTCGCCTCGTCATCGCGCTTGGCGCGTTTGAGCTCGGTGCTTACCAATAGCGCGAGTGAAGGCAGCATGCTTGAAAGCGAGTGCTTCGGATCATCAGCTGCGACGACGAGGGCGTTGAGAGACTGTACGGCCAGATTGAGTTCGTCCTCGGGTAGCGGCGTACCGGCGCTGGTCGTCGCGGCAGCCGTACGACCACTGGCGAGTTGCTGATTCTCGGGACGTGTTTGAATGTCCCGCAAGAGCGCGAACTGACCTGAGAGGTCGCCGCGTTTCGCGAGTTTTGTCGCCGCATCGCGATCTTGATCTCCTGTTTGGAGAATGACGGTGGTGTAGTAGATCCAGTCCCAGTTATCGCGCGGCGAGGAATTGGGCGCATCGGATTTGTCGTGCAGTTCCTTTTGCAATGCATCTTGTTCGCCAGGCGCGGCAGCGATGCGCGAGAGCCAGCCGACGG
>JBKJSI010000272.1:0-7095 GCA_046595915.1 Pirellulaceae bacterium | reverse complement strand
GCGCCGGGCGAGCCGTTTCGCTGGGCGAGACCGACAAGGATTTTGTCGCCAAAGAAGAGGCCAAGTTTCTGGATCTCGACTTCATCGAGGCCGTTTTCGTTTGCCTTGAGTCTTAGCTTCGACACGTCGGAGGTGAAGGCCCGCTCGGCTTCGGCGGCGGAGACTTCTTTGATGTCCTCGTGCTCGGCATGCCAGCCCGCGTAGAAGGCGTAAATATCGGGCGGCGGCAGGTCAGAAAGGTCGGCGACGACCGAGCGAGTGAGGGGGCCGACGATGCCGATGTTGGCGTATTGAGAGCCGCCGGCGCGGTAGCGGTAATGGAAGAGGAAGCACTCGATCGGGTTGTCGTAGCCGGGCCAATATTGGGTTCGCTGGTCGAGTAATTCGCACTGGGTTGGCGGCAGGCCAAATTGAGTGGGTTCTGCCAGGTGGACGACCATTTCGGCCTCAGCCAAGGCTTCGCGGGTGCGGAATTCCTCGGGGGCTTTTTCTTCGGCGCCAAGTTCGCGAAGGTATGCCAATGCACGGAGGCGAACCACGGGCTCCGCCGCTAGCTCGGCGAGAATTTCGGTTCCACGAGGATCTTCGAGGCGAGCCAAAGCGCTGGCGGATTCGGTTCGGAGACGGCGGTGGGCGAGTTCCGATGCCCTAAACAGCTTCTCGATGGCGGTTCGGTCGCCGGTCCAAGCGATTGCGTCGCAAAGTGAAATCGCCAAAGTGACTCCTTCGTTTATTTGCTCCATCCTAAGACGGGCTTCTTCTTGGCTTTGGGGCAACGCCGGGTCGATCGCGGGACTTTCTTCGAGGATTTCGAGGCGGTTGAGCACCTGGGTCAGCAATTCTTGGAGCAATGAAGCGAGTGGTGCGGCGGGATGTCGCTCGACGCGGCGGTGGCGCATTAAAAAGTTGCCCAAATCGAGCACCAAGGCGGCGGTGACCGGCGATTGAAGTCCTGTTAAGAGGCGGGGAAAGAGGGCTTCGACTGGGTAGGTTCGTTTGGTTCGGAAGAGGCTGGAGAGTGTTAAGGTCGCCTCTTGGGCAGTCTCCGGTGGGTTCTCCACCATCTCATGGGCGACGATTTCGAGGAGCGGCGCGGCATCGAAGGTTGCGAGCCAACCCAGTAAACGGTGTCGGGACGGCGAATCGGCGGAAAAATTTTGCAGAAATCTTTGGGCCAGATTTTTGATCTCAACCTGGGCGCGTTCATCGGTCCCAGCGGTGGGCCGACGGGCGAGTCGATCAAAAAAGAGGCGCCAATATTCGCCCCAAGAATCATCGAAAAGTTCCTCGCGCGCGAGGGATTCCGTCAGCAAATGGAGCACATCTTCAAGCGCCGCAGAGGCGAGCCAATTGTATTCCGAGGCTTGAAAATCAGGCGTTTTTTGGGCAACAAGCGTTTCGTCAACGAGAGCAAGCCAGGCAGAGGAGCGCGGGGTCATAAGATGGCCCAGGTGAAAAGTGGATTCATTTTGGTGATGGTGAAAATCAATCGATGCAGGATGCGTAGTCGGTTTCGGCTCGCCGCAATTTGGGTTTGCTGAGGATGCGAGATCGCCCTTCGCGCGAATTCTTTTGATGGAAATTCACTCAAGAGTGGTGAATTCACTTGACGAACTACAGGCGAAGTTGATTCAATCACCAAATCAACATGACGAGTCGCCATTGAGTGCGACAAGTGTCATGTGAAAGGTCGAAACGCGGAGGTGGGTGGAGGAAGGGATTCAGCAAACGAAAGCGAATGAAAAGGGTTTTCAGTTCGCAATCGATGTTAGCCCCAGACCCTCTTCAGACCAAGCCGCCCGAGTGTGCAACGCAAGTGTGCCATACGAGGGAGACGCCGCGGGGAATTCAGGGATTCGGAACTACTACCAAGCGTAGTTTGAAGACCTGGAATCGATTCGACTCAAATGGCTAGCTCATGATTGGCTGGTCAAAATGGATTGAAAAAGGGACGCGATCAGCAACGGAATATGCGGAAATTGCACCACTTCGACTGCACGATCACTCTGCTCGCGGAACGCGGCCATGCTGGCTGTGTTGCCCTCGCCCGTTCACCGGTAACCTCACTGGCCAAAGCGGGAACGCCCGTTCGTCGGACAGGCTGGAATTGCGGCAATTCGCGATCGGTGTCTATAAGTCCCCTCCTTACAAAACACTTTGAAACAGGGGACGTCATGTGAGACGTCCTTTAAGTTGGCGAGCCAACTTCGCCAAATAATGTGTGTCCCGGTGAAAGAGCGCCGCACCGGGGAACACCTGAATTGAATTATGGCGCTCATTGTTTAGGAGCCATGAATTATGGCAGCTGCCAAGAAGCCCGTTGCAAAGCCCGCCGCCAAGCCAGCCCCCTCGCCGAAGGCTGCGCCTGCCAAGACCACCAAGGGTAAGAAGTAGTCACCCTCGGGGAACCTTTTTTGGTTTCCTACGATTTACCTGCGACGCGATCGCACCAACCCGATCGCACGCCATTGTCTTCAAATCCCCCCTGACGAGGAGCGCAGGCCCTCAAGGGGAGATTTTGACGCCTTCTAACATGGCAACCTCTCCCGGTTCGCCGTACGAAGTTACATCCAGCCGCTGGAAGCCCTTCTGCTTCTCGCGGCTGATGTTGTTTCTGGACCTAACAGTTTGCGGCCAAACAAAATGCCGTCGCCCTGCTGGCAATCGTGTGATTTCTTTGCTGGCAGCTGGCTAAATCTGGGAAATTGAGCCCTTGGCGGCGTCCCATCTCTCGGGAATCTCTAGGCGGATTTATTTGTGCTGGTCTCCAATAGTCCTGCTACGGTTGCGAATTAGCATTGCGCGATTGGTCCTCACCGGAGTTCCCTGCATTGAGCAAAGAGCATCAGGTTGTATATCGCGTATCGGTTGTCGATTACGATGTGCGGCTTGGTTGACTCAGTGATACACGTGTCAATTTGCCTCGGTTTGATTTGTGGGATTTTAGAGGGTTCGCCTGCGTGCTCTTTCCACGATTTTCGATTCGGTCGCTGATCGCTCTGACCTTTGTGGCGGCGCTCTGTGCGTATAGCGTCGCTCGGGCTACCCAGGGGGATATGTGGGCTGTCGCCGTGGTGATCACGATCGGCACCATTGGCGTGTGCATGGTGATTTTCGGATTCTTATTTGCGGCATCTTGGGCATTCGGGAGCATCGTTTCCTTAGCATTTGCAAGGCCAGGAGGCGGGCCGACCCCGACGGCTGCAGGTCCCTTTATCGCGAATCCGGGAATGAAAAGCGGTGGCAATACGCGAAATAGTTCCCCATTCGCCGAGCCTGATCGATTTCCGCCGCAGGTGATGCCGGACATTGAGCCGCCGCCGGACTAATGGCCGATCAACGGCGAACGAAGTCTGTCGAGTGAATTGAGGGGCTGTTTTTTGAGGATTGGGGGCAAGCATGATTTGGCGGCAACAAAGATGGGCGACGCCGCTTTTCGCCGCCTTGCTTTGCATCGCAGCTCTTTCGCACTGCTCATTTTCACACGCCGAAGATGGCGCGGTGATGCGATTTCCGATTGTCGGTAAGACCCGTTTTCCTAGCGGCTTGCAGATGGAGGTGGATACCAGGTGGGTCGAGGCCCAGGGGTATCGACCGATTCGGATCAAATTGGGGACGTCGCCGGCGTTGCCCTCAGCGGCCGACCGGATGATTCAGGTCAATATCAAGGTCTTTTCGCTTCGAAATTCGATGGACGATGCGACAGATCTAACGACCGCTTATGTCACGCTTCCGCAGGGGAAGACGAGTATCACGACAACGGTTTCCGTCCTTCAAGAGTCACTTTGGAATCGGATTGAAATCGAGACCTATGAAGGCAATTCACAGCTTTCTGATATGTCGGGATCGTTCAATGCTTCGGCGAGCGCCCGGCGGGCCAATATTTACTACGGCTGGGATCAGGACGCGATTAGCTTTTTGGTGGTGAACTCAAATGTTCCAGAGCGTTCCAAACGAACAGCCGGAACGACTGGCGCGACCGCCGTTGCGATTACTCCAACTTTGAAGCCGGGTGAATCGGCGGCTGGAACAGGAAACAAGGTTCCTGATATTCGCGCGTTGGCTTTGCAGATACCTGATCCGGTAGCGACTTACAACATTTACAACGGCGGCAACCCACAAACGGGATTCCTGCCGGCCGACGATCCTAACAATGCGCTGACCGACGCCCAGCTAATCGATTGGCTGGCGACTCGCAGCAATTTTGAGATGCTGCCGCCTGCCGAAGTGCCAGCTCAGTGGCTCGACCTGACCTGCTTTGATTTCATTACGCTCTCACTCACCGAATTGGAACAGCTGGGTAAAGCATCACCGAGGCGGCTAGAATCGATTCGAAAGTGGATGCGTGCTGGCGGTAACTTGATTGTTTATGGAGTGGGCGCCGATCCAAAGCGATTGAGTACCCTCGATGCGATACTTGGGGAGCCGAACTCTACTGCGGCTTGGAACTCGGTTGCGCCAAGCAAGAAGAACACTAGCGTCGAATTCGTGAATGAATCGCCCATCGTCTATGGCGGCCAGCAACAACTGCCCAAGATTGATATCAAGACAGACAAAGAAACGAAGGGGTTTTTCACCGTCTCCGCGCGACCGGCGGGGCTTGGTTTCGCATTAGCAATTCAAGAAACAGATGTGTTTCCAGGGACACGACGGCAATGGACGGCCCTAATCAACTCGATCGAAAGTTGGCGGGCGTTGTGGTCGGTGCGGAATGGGGTGAGTCTCTCGGATGGCAATGCTGATACTTTTTGGCAGTTTGCAATCCCCGGCTTTGGCATGGCTCCGGTGATGCTCTTTGTGGGGCTGATCACCGTATTCGTGATCTTGCTGGGGCCAGTGAACTACGCATGGCTCAAGCGAAGGAATCAACTCGCGCTTTTGATTTTCACTGTGCCGCTAGGGGCGATGTTTACGATCTTCTCTTTGACCGCATATGCCATTTTGGGAGATGGGATCAATACTCGCGTTCGAATTTGGAGCGTCACGGAACTGGATCAGCAGTCAGGCATCGGAACTTCGCTATCGCACCAAACGTACTATGCGGGGATTCCGCCTTGGAGCGGCCTTAGCTTTCCAGCGGATGCCGCAGTCTATCCGGTCGATCAATTAGAAGAGCATATGGGTTATTACAGCAGCTATGACTTGAAGCGATCGTATCGCTGGGTGAAATGGGTAAGGACTCAAGAACAAAATACGCAAGATCTCGCTCGGGGTTACATATCCTCACGAACGCTGTCACAAATCGTGGTCGTGCATCCTTTTCGGTCCGAAGGAAAGCTCGTTGTCAAAGATGGAAAAGTGACCAATCAACTCGGCGTGAAGATTCAACACCTCGTCGTTCGCGGTGATGATGAGTCGGTTCTCTATTGTTCTGGCGTTGGGAAGGACGCAGTCGGTGAACTTCGACCGATCGACCAGGCGAATCAAACGGCGCTGAAAGAACTGATCGCGGGCGCCAAGCCCCAGCTATTGGAAGGGTTTGACGCCAATGCGGCGACTTTAGCAATGTCAACGAATAGTAATCGGCGTGCCTTTGCGATGAACGGAAGGACTTATACAGCGACCTCGGAAGGCGAAGGGATTTTGCTGGAGGAGCTCAAGCAAATCGAGGAGCCCGTACGAACAAAAGGATCACTCGCGCCGCGCACATACCTGGCGATTATCGAAAAGCCGATTGATATGCCGATTGGCTCCAAATCGGCGATTGAAGTGATGGGATTCCACGTGATTCGGGGGAAGTGGTAGATGGTCCACTCAGCCGCTACCGGCCCCATGATTGAACTTCGCCGATTGCATCGCTTCTTTGGGCGAACGCACGCGGTCAATGATATTTCGTTTGTCGTCGAGCGCGGTGAAGTTCTTGGTTACATCGGCCCCAATGGCGCGGGCAAAACGACGAGCATGCGGATCTTGGCGACACTCGAATTGCCAACCTATGGCGATGCCTATGTCGATGGCTTTTCCTGCATTAACGATCCTGATCGAGTTCGCAAACGCCTGGGCTTCATGCCCGATTACTTTGGCACTTACTCCAATGTCAATTGCCTGGAGTACCTCGACTTCTTCGCGCGGGCATATGGCCTGGTAGGCAAAGAACGGAATCAGGCGATCAAGCATGTGATGGGCTTTACGGGACTCGATATTTTGGCCGAGAAGCCAATTCGCGGTCTTTCTAAGGGCATGAAGCAGCGGCTCTGTTTAGGCCGGGCGATGATTCACGATCCGGCGGTTTTGATTCTTGATGAGCCAGCAGCGGGGCTTGATCCTCGCGCCCGAATTGAGTTGCGAGAAATGATTCGCGCTCTGGCGGCGGATGGCAAGAGCATTTTGATCAGTTCACACATTCTCACCGAGCTCGGTGAAATGTGCGATCGGGTTGCGATTATCGAAAAAGGCCAGCTGTTGGCCTCGGGTAGCGTTGAAGAGATTCAGCGTGGGCAGACGACCAAGCGATTTATTCAGACCCGACTAATGTCCGATGTCGATCGGTTGATGCAGTGGCTTCTAGCGAGACCGGGCCTCCATGAACTGAATCGAAATGACCTGACCGTGACTTTCTTCCATGACGGAAATCAGGAAGATGAGGTCACGATGCTTCGCGAAATGGTAGAGGCGGGATTTCCAGTCGCGGAGTTCATCAGCAAGCTGCGATCATTGGAGGATGTCTTTTTGCAAGTCACACGGGGATTCGTTCAATGACGACGGCGCCAATCGAGCAAACCGTTCCGGTTGCCGAAATCGCCGCGAATGCGGCAATGGCAGGCAAGGCCAAGCTGGGCGCCAAAATCGCCGCTTGGATGGAACGCGCTAGCGAGTGGTTCAATCCGATCTTAGTAAAAGAATCTCGTCAGGCGCTCAAGAGCCGTCAGTTCGTTATCACCTTCAGCTTTATGTTGCTCGTGACTTGGATCGCGACGATCGTCGCGGTTACCGCGAATTGGCCGACGATCTATTACCTGCCTTATGGCGTTACGTTGCTCGCTACTTATTCCATTATTCTGGCGGCGCCACTCGTTATTGTCGTGCCCTTTTCGGCATTTCGGTCGCTGGCCGTCGAAAGGGAAGATGGAACCTTTGAACTCGTCTCGGTGACCT
>JBKJSI010000150.1:0-6379 GCA_046595915.1 Pirellulaceae bacterium | reverse complement strand
GGACTGGGATGTTCGAATGGCACCGATGTGCGTTAGTTTTTAAGCGAATATCTGGCTTTCAACTGTGTTTGGCCAGCCCTTTGGCATTTCTATTGCGAATTCTGCGATTTCACCGGGATCTGCTGCTCCTCAGCGATTTCCAAAGTGCTGCCGAGCACTTTGGAAACGGATCCGTTTTCCGCGATCTAACATTCGCGAATCCAGTGCGTGATCGGGACCACTGAGTGCAATTCGGTGCTTAGCGACCCGACGATTGTAATGAGTGGCGTTGCGCAAATCGGTCAGCCTCGGCTGATGGAAATGCGTGAGGAGGCATTTTAAATGGCATCTGAAAGGGCGCGGAGCAACGAGCGTCTGCGACTCGAGAACCTGCGAGCAAGCTTGCCGCCGGAGTTGGCGCACTTCAGTTCGCCGCGCGAATTTGCAGCGATTCTCCGCATCTCTGTCAAGACGGTTTACGCATGGGTTTCGGAGGGACGTCTCGACTCTGTTTCGCAGCGCCTCGGCAAACATCGCCGCATCCTAACGATTCCGGCACTTGAGCTACTGTTCAAAACACCAAATTGGAACACTTAATAATGTCAAAAAAGCCCAACGCCCGCATCCTCGCCGGCGACTTTGTTTATGTAGAAAAGCGTGGGAAAAAAGGGCTTTACTGCGCGACATGGTGGCGGGATGGCAAGCACCATCGCCGCACACTTGATACGCGAAATAAGGAAGAAGCCATCCGGCGCGCACGTAGACTCGAGTCCGACATCGTTACCGAGACTGATCGCGCAGCACCCAAAAAAAGTGTGTCGATCAAGGACGCCATCGATAAATTCCTGAAACACAAAGATGCCGAAGATTGCGTGGACAAGACGAAGACCGGCTACTACGGCCAACTCTTTCGCTTTGTTAAGTTCTTGGAGGAACTCGGAATTGAAAACGTTAATCAAGTGACCACTGACAATGTCATCCTGTTTCGAAAGGAACGAAAACATGTCTACAAAAACGACGTGTTGAGCGAAAAAACGAAACACAACCATCTGGTGCTGATCAAAGGATTTTTTAAATTTTGCATTGAGCGGGAATGGATCGATAAGAATCCGGCAACTCAAATCCGCGCCAAGAAACCGCGGCCTTCGAAGCGAGGAGGACCAAACGCAGAGCAAATCAAACAAATTCTTGAAAAAGCATGTGACTATCGCCGACTACATCTCATGATTGTGGCATACACAGGCATGAGGTCCGAGGAGTTTTGCCGACTTCGCGGTGAAGACATCGATACAAACGGTGGTTGGATTCACATTGTGTCGCGAACCGGCGGCAAAACAAAGACAGGCCTTTCCCGAAAGGTGCCCATTCATCCCCATCTGGTCTCAGCGTTGAGGAAACTTCGGCTGGCGAAAGGGAAGCTAGTCTTCACGAGCCCTCCATCCAAGCAATATCCCAACGGCGGCAGTAAGCTCAAGAGCAAGCATTTGAATGAAGCACTCGCGCGAGTACTAATAAAGCTTGGCCTAACTGCGGGACGTAAGAACGACGGGTTCGTAGTCCATTCTTTTCGACACGCTTTCCGGATTCTCGGCGTTAATGCCGGAGTACCCGAACGAGTGATCGATGAGTGGCTCGGTCATGTTGGCGATCGGTCGATGGGAAATACCTATTACCGACTAAGCGACGAGGAGTCGCAACGATTCATTAAGATTGTGCCGTTCATCGAGCCGTCATTCTTGCGGATTGGTCCGGATGAGACCAATCCAAGTGATCGTGCGGCTCCAGACCAGATATTTGGTATTAGTTGATTGGCGGCGGAGCCGCCGGCGCGTCGTCGGTTGGGAAGCTGCCTTGATTAACTCGTAGGGAGAGGTCGTGCCATGTCCACTTCGACTCGATTGATTGCCCTTGCCGTCAGCGTGACGGTCGGAATGCTGAGTTCCGTTGACTACTCATTGATGCCGGTTGGCCTCAGTTTTGACCACCGCGAAAAACTGGACAAATTCGGGACAAGCGGTCGAAGCGAGAGTGAGACCGTTTCGCAAACTCAAGGGCCTCAAGGCTTTGTAGCAACTCTCAAAAATCAAGCGGAGGGCACGGGAGTCGAACCCGCAACCCCTTGCGGGGCATCTGATTTCGAATCAGACCGCTCACCATTCGCATACCCTCCGGGAATAGATTTACCCGGTCACTCGCCGCTGGGCAAGGGGAATGAGGCGTAATTTAAGTAGCGGGTTCGCGCGGATGTAGGAACTGAGCCTATCTGGGACGGGGATTTTTGCGCGGAATATGCGGTTGCCGCATGGGGGTGAGTGGGGAGCCGATGCTTGCTAGACGATTTGCCGATTTAGCTTCTTACCCCCGGTTTCCCGCTTCGTGTTTCTTTCCCTGTTTTTTCTGCGTTTCTATTTGAGGGAGCAGGACTACGCGCCTGCGCGACGGTTCGCGCATCCAACTTCAACCTACTCCCTTCCCTGACGCGCAAGGAACTCCGACCATGCCCCAGGCCTCCTACCGCGTTGTTACGCGCGGCCAAGACGGTTCGTTACGTATTCGCGATTATCCCAGCAGCGAACCACTGCTAAGGATGCATACCCAAATCGGCATTGACGATTGCAGCACCGATCTTGGTCTGCGAGGGTTGCCGATTTTCCGCGGCCTTGTTGGCCCGATGCCGGATGGAAAGCATGTGATTCGCTATGAATCGCCGGAAGTGTTTGAGACGCTGACCAAAGAGTGGGGCGCGGCGAAGTCTGGCAGGCGGCGGCGGCGAGCGAAGCCGGTGGATGGGGTGCTGGAAGGTGTGCCCTTGATGGGACATCCGGCGCTCGAGGCCTAACTGCGAGTACGTGACGAACGGGCAGCGGTTCGTTTCGCGTACTTCCCTTTGGCGCCTGGCCGAGTGATCATATCTCCACCCCAAAAACCGGTGGAGATTGTTTATGCGGATTGGCAAAGAGCTATCGTTGGCTGCGTTGATTTTCGTTGGGCTATTCAATTCGACGGTGCAAGCTCAAGAAAAGTTCCCTCCGCGGGCCTTTGAGCGGAAGGCGCTCACTGACGTTTATTACTCCGAAGGCGCCAACGCGGGGGACGTTAATGGCGACGGGAAGATGGACGTTGTCTATGGCCCGCTTTGGTTCGAGGGGCCCGATTTCACTAAGAAGCACGAAATCTATCCTCCCAAGCTGCAGAACCGGGAGTCTTATGCGGACAACTTTTTCTCTTGGATCTATGACTTCAACCGCGATGGCATGAGCGATGTTTTTGTGGTTGGTTTTCCGGGGACGCCGGCTTATGTCTATGAGAACCCCGGAAAAGGCGCTCTAGATAAGCACTGGAAGAAGCATCAGGTTTTTGATTCGGTGTCGAATGAGTCGCCGCACTTTACGAACATTGTAGGCGACGACAAACCCGAGCTTGTTTGCACCCGCGAAGGTTTTTTTGGCTATGCGACCATCGATTGGGCGAAGCCATTTGAGGCTTGGACATTTCATCCCATTTCCGATCCGCTTGCTGATAAGAAGTTTGGGCATGGCCTTGGCGTTGGTGATATCAATGGCGATCAGCGGCTTGATATCATTCAAGCGGGCGGTTGGTTTGAGCAGCCCGAGAAAGAAGATGGCAAGTCGCGATGGAAGTTGCACGAAGTATCGTTCACGCCCGCCTATGGCGGCGCCGAGATGTATGCCTACGACGTCGATGGAGATGGCGATAGTGATGTGATCACGAGCCTTGCGGCGCATGATTTTGGCTTGGCTTGGTATGAGCAAATCAAAGATGGAAAGGACGTCACTTTCAAGCAGCGGACGTTGATGGGGTCGCATCCCTCCGAGAATGCTTATGGAGTACTATTTAGCGAATTGCATTCCGTTAACGTGGTCGATCTGGATGGCGATGGAGTGAAGGATATCGTTACGGGCAAGACTTATTACTCGCATCACAAACAAAGCCCGATGTGGGATGCCGGCGCGGTGGTGTACTGCTTCAAGTTGGATCGTGGCCCGGATGCGGGTGGTAAAGTGGAGTCGCGGTATGTTCCTTACAAGCTCGACGACAAGTCGGGCATCGGTCGGCAGCTCTCCGTTGCCGATCTCAACGGAGACAAGTTGCCCGACATCATCATCGGCGGAATGGTCGGCTGCAGCGTGCTGATTCAGAACAAGGGCGGGGTTAGCCTGCTCGAAAAACCAAAGCTTTACGACGGTCCGCCGAAGCCTTCTGCTGAAGGCGCAAAACCCTTGCGGGGAGCGAAGATTGAACTAGATACCAAAGGAGTTGTAACTGGGGCGACCGAAGGTGAAGGGATCACTGCGAAAGTCTCCGGAGGAAGGACAACGGTCCAGGAGATGAAGGGATTTAAGGATGGGATATGGAGCGGTGATAAGCAGCTGTTTTGGACTGGAGGGAAGCCGGGCGATTCCATGGAGGTTGAAATTCCGGCGACCGCTAGCGACAAAGAGCTGGAGATTGTTTTCACCTGCGCAGGGGACTACGCGATCGTGCAATTGGAGGTCAACGGTAAGGCTGTAGGTGAGCCGATCGATCTCTACGACGGAAAAGTGGTGAGCAGCGGGGTGCTCAAGTTTGCGCTGCCAAAGACTGAGGAGAAATCGCGGAAGTTGGCAATCAAGATCGTGGGGGCGAATGCAAAGGCCGCCAAGTCACACATGGTGGGGCTGGACTATTTGCGGGTGCGGTAGGTGCGCGCGGGGGCGGCCAGCGTCGCGGGGTGGCGACGTTGGTTTGGGGGTCTCTCACAGAGGCACGGAGGGGATTTCATTCACGCTGGTGGTAAGGAAGAGAATCTGAACCACGGATGGACACTGATGGGCACGGATTGGAGGAAGGAGTTACGGGTTCCTCTTCTCGGAACTGGGGTGTCATGTTGTTGGTGGTGGTGGCCGCATTCCTCGCTGACGCTTCGGGTTGGGATGGGGACGTGCGGCGGGCGGCTTGTTTGGCTTTGAGTTCTATGCGCCAGGTGTAGTGGTCGAAGCGGACTTCGGCGATGCTGGGAATTGGCGTGAAGTCTTTGGGGGGGCCGAAGTTTTGTGAGGAAGAGTCTGAACCACGGATGGACACCGATGGGCACGGATTGGAGGGAAGAGATACGGGTTCCTCTTCTCTGAACTGGGGTGTCATGTTGTTGGTGGTGGTGGCCGCATTCCTCGCTGACGCTTCGGGTTGGGATGGGGAACCGTTAATGGACGCTGGTTCATGCGAATTTTCTGGGTCGAGAGGATGGGCGGCGGCGCTCAGTGAATAGCCTTGCATGCCGCGCATGGCGGAGAGGCTGGTTTCGGGGGTGTGGGGCGAATCGGCGGTGGTGGAAAGCGCTCCGCGTTGCGTCGCGGCTAACCGGGTTGTAGCGCGGTTTAGGAGTTTTTCGCGGCGCTGGGTGTGGGTGATTTGGATTTTTACTGAGCGATCTAAGCACTTCATGGCGGTTTCTAGGATTTTGAAGCGCTGTTTGTCGGGAAAGCTCGTGGTTTCGATCTTTTCTGTGCCGTTGTGTTCGCTTTGGAAGTGGACTTTGCCGTCGTGGAAACTGGGGTTGGCCCAATCGGGCGGGACGTTGACCGTGGTGCGTTTGTTGATCGTGTATTCATTCCGGCTGGAGTCATCGAACAGGATCATCATGCGTTTGTAGATTTCGTCGAGCCGCCCGATGGTTTGGTTGCAGTGGATTAGGAGCGTGTCGCTGGCGATCGGGTCTTTGGCGAGAATCGCTTCGTAGTCGAGGCCTTGGCCGGGGAGCAACGGATCGAGGGCGTTGACGATCTCTTGCATCTGCTCGTAGTCGCAGTCGTGGCGCTCGCAGCAATAGTAGAGATTGGCGTTTGCGCTAGCGTAGTAGTTGTTGAGGCAGCGGATTTGGTTGGGGGTGAGCATGATTTCACCACGGATTCACACGGATGGGCACGGATGGGGAGGCTTTGGGGCCACGTTGGAATCTTAGGAAATAAGTGGCGCCATTTGGTGCGCTATTTTCTTAAATTCTTTTAAAACACGGAGGCACGGGGGACACAGAGGAAATGCGGGTAGCAGGGATGAACGCGGATGGACACAGATAAAGGAGGCGGATTTGGGGGGAGGGGGCGTGAAGGGAAAGAAGGAAGAGATGAAAAGAAGGTGTGGTCGGGGTGTTTTTCGGTGCCTGTCGCGGTTTTGATGCTTCTTGCGGCTTTGCCGCCCAGGCTGTTGAGTACAGCCAACCTGGGCTGCCCGATTTCGCAAGCGGTGCTGGCAGTTGGGCAGGGTTGAGTGTGTGTTCGTTGAGGTTTGACTCGGCTGTGTAGGCCTTGTGAGGGCTGGACTTGATTGGGCTGGACTTGATTGGGCTGGACTTATTGGGTTGGACTTCACTGGGTTGGACTTCACTGGGTTGGACTTCACT
>JBKJSI010000058.1:0-20107 GCA_046595915.1 Pirellulaceae bacterium | reverse complement strand
GGTTACCAGCCGCTGAATCGCGATTCTGTTTCCGCCGAGCAGTTGAAGGGGCCACCGCCACAACCACCGTCAATGGCATCGGCTCCAAATTTGGTTTCGGCGCCGAATCCAGGAATGGTGATCGCGCCTCCGCTGCCTCCACCGATGGGGGCAGCCGCGCCCAGCGCAGCGCCACTACATTCGAGCAACTATCCCGCAGGTAGCTTTTCCAGCACGTCTGCGAGCGCCGCCGCGCCTTCGATGATCGATCCGGAGAACCGGCTCCCACGTCCACCGAACTGGGCGATTCTGGTTGGTGTATTTGACTTCGTCTTCCGGCCGCTCCATTTGCTCGCATGGCTCTCTTTCACCATCCTCGTGATGATCCCGATCGCGGCGGCGGTCTTCGCAATGTCGACATTCCCTTACAACATCACGCGAATCTTGATCCTAGGCAGCATTCCGCCTCTTGAATTGGCGCCCTTCGTTTTTGTCGCTTCCTATTTCGTTCACATCGTGCACGATTCTTCATATGGTGAAGATGAGATCAAGAACTGGAACGCCGTCAATCTTGTCGACAACGCGATCATGGCGATCTACGTTTTCTGCGCGATCTTCTTCGCTGGATTTCCAGGATTTCTATTGTCACTTCCCTTCAGCACCTCGGAAGGCAATTTGCAGTTCATTATGATTTTGGGAAGCACGGTCATCTTCTTCCCTTTTTGCCTACTATCGCTATTGGAAGAAGAGTCCTATTGGCAGGCCTATAACCATGAAATCTTCCTATCCTTTCGCCGCTCCAAGGATCAAGTCTTTCTCTTCTATTGTGGGCTGTTCATCTTCACGATTGTCACGGCGGCGCTGATGTTCGGAATTGGCAGCATCGCCGGAATAGGGGGAAACTCGGAAGAAGGAAACAGCGCCATGACCACGAACATCGTTCTTGCCTTGATGGTGTTGGTCGGCATCTATTGGGTGATTGCTTATGGCCGAATGGTGGGACGACTCGCTTGGGTGATGAACTACGAGGCCCAACATGGGCCGCTCGATAACGATGATTGACGGCGCACAGCTATGAATGAACGCATCTCCTCCGATCAGCTTTCGCCGAGAATCAAACGCCTGCGCCGAGCCCAGGTCATCTTGGCCGTCAACGGCATGGGAGCCTTTTTAATCGCGCTCATCGGCGGCGCTATTGAATCTCGCGCTCTGGCCTGGATTGGAATTGGAGCTTTTTTGCTTAGTCTAGTTGGGCTACTTGGCGCCGGCGTCATCAGTTGGATTTCGCCAACTCATACGGACCGTTAAGCCAGCACCTGGCTGAGAAATCGTTGCGCCCGTGCTGTCGAGGGTTTTTCGAGCACCTGCTGCGGTACTCCTTCTTCGATGATCTTCCCATCCGCCAAAATCGCTACCTGATCCGCCGCACGACGCGCGAATCCGATCTCGTGAGTCACCATCACGAGCGTCATTCCTTCATTACGCAGCGAGATCAAAGTCTCCAGCACTTCATACTTCAGTTCGGGATCGAGCGCGCTGGTGATTTCATCGCACAGCAATCCCTGAGGCTTCATTGCCAGTGCTCGGGCGATGGCGACTCGCTGTTTCTGCCCACCTGAAAGCTGCCGTGGGTAGTGATTCCTTCGCTCCCCCAGCCCGACGCGGGCGAGTAATTTCTCCGCTTCCGCGAAGGCCTCGTCGCGAACCTTTCCAAGTACGCGCATTGGCGCCTCGACGACATTTTCGATCGCTGTGAAATGCGGAAAAAGCTGAAAGTCCTGAAAAATCATCCCGAGTCTGCGACGGATCGCCCGGATCGCTTCGAAGTTACCGCCCGGTGTCAGCTGCTGGTCACCGATTTGAATGCGTCCGCCGTCGAAGGACTGAAGTCCATTGAGGCAGCGCAGCAATGTCGATTTGCCGCCGCCGGATGGGCCGATCAGCGCGGTGATTTTCCCCGGCGCGAAGGACGCACTAACTCCATCGAGAACGTTTCTTCCCGCAAACATCTTGGTGAGCTGGTCGATTTCGATTGCGTCGCTCATGGTGTCCCTTAAGCAGCCTTGGCAAGGCGATCTTCGAGGTAACGCGATAAGTGGCCCAGGGGAACTGAAAGAAGCAAGTAAAGCAGCGCGGTAAGTAATCCCACCTCAAGCACCTGACCGGGGCTGGCCTTAGCGATGCTCATATATTGCTTGGTAAGTTCGACCACCGCGACCTGACTGACGATGCTGGTGTCCTTGAAAAGCGCGACGAAGTCACTGGTCATCGGCGGCAATATCGAACGAAACGCTTGCGGCAAAATTATGCGGCGGAAAGCCAAAGGGCGCGACATTCCGAGTGACTCGGCGGCTTCCCACTGACCAGCTGGGACCGCGAGTAATCCGGCGCGGTAGATCTCTGCTTCGTAGGCGGCGTAGTTGAGTCCAAAGCAAAGGATCGCGGTGGGAATCGCACCGAAATTGAAGGAAAAAGGCAAATGAAAGTGCTTCGCCATTTCCGGCAAAGCGAAGTAAGCAAAAACTAAAAGCAGCATCACCGGAATGCCGCGAAAGAACTCGACATAAGCAATACCCAGCCACCGCAGGGGCCAAGGGCCATAGAGCCGGCACATCGCCACCGGTAAGCCGATCACAATCGCCAGCACCATCGATAATACCGAGATCAGGATCGTGATTTGGGCGCCCTTGAGCAGCTTCGGCAGATAGCTCGCGATCGGGATCCGCTGCCCAAAGGAGGCGGCGCCTTGAGGTGATGCCTCGTATTCAAGCAGCCGCGCCTGAGCATCGGTCCAGATGCCCCACTTCTCGTAGATTCGCTTGAGCTCGCCCGATTCATGTAGCTTGACGATTGCGTCGTCAAATTCCCTAGCTAGCGCCTCATCCTTTTTGCGAAAAACGATGGAGTAGGCGCCTTCGCCAAAAGGCTCGCCGACAAATTTCAGTTCGGGATTCGGTTTGCCATAGTAGATCGCAATCGGAACATCCATCAGCACCGCATCAAGACGTCCCAGCGCGAGCTCCTTATAAGGATCATCCTGCGTCAAATACGTGCGAGTCTCGACGCCCGCGCGATTGAGCGTCAATTGCGCCGCCGTCTGCTCCAAAGTGCCGCAGGTCAGTTTGAGCTTGGCCAGTTCTTCAATGGTGGTAAAGCGAGTTTCATCCTTACGCGCGACGAGCTGCAATTGATAAACGTAGTAAGGCCGCGAAAGACGATAGCTGGCGGCCCGCTCGACGGTCCTTTCGAGCCCGTTCATGGCAAAATCAAAATCGCCCCGATCAAGCCCTTGGAGCAAGCTGGCATATTCATACTGCCGCAACTCAATCGGGCGCTCGAGGGCTTTAGCCAGCGCGGCGGCGAGATCAACCTCAAAGCCGATATTGCGGCTCGTGTCTTTGGCGTCGAGAAAGATAAATGGCGCTCCCCCTTCCGCATCGCCGCCCCATTTGAGTGGTGCTTGAGCAGAAGCCCGATTCGCGGCCAGAGCGAGAAGTGCGAGGACGAAGAAACCAGCGCAATGCTTCAATGGAGTTCGGCTCCGTTAAGTTTTCAAAATCGAATCGAAACTACGACGCTTTTTGGAATCCAATCTCCACTGCCTTGGCGGCTAATGCATCGGCGACAAACTGAATATGTTCATCAAGCGGCACGCCCAGGTCCTCGGCGCCGCGAGCGATATCGTCGCGATTGACCGCAGCAGCGAAGGCTTTGTTTTTGAGCTTCTTTTTCACGCTCGGAGTGCTTATTCCTTGCAATCCCTCCGGGCGAACTTGCGCGACAGCGACAACAAAGCCACTGAGTTCATCGCAGGCATACAGCGTCTTATCGAGTTGGCTCTTGCGAGGATAATCAGGCAAGTAATCCGCATGCGAACAGATCGCGTAGATCACCTCTTCAGGGTAGCCCTGTTCCCGCAATATCTTCGCACCTTGCAGCGGATGATCAGGCGGATTGGGCCAGCGCTCATAATCAAAATCATGCAGCAGTCCGACAATGCCCCAGAGCGACTCGTCGGCGCCAAACTTCTTGGCATACGCTCGCACCGCGCACTCGACCGCTAGCATATGGCGGCGCAGGCTCTCGCTCTGCGTGTATTCGCAAACGAGAGACCAAGCATGATCACGACTGAGCGGCAGCTTGGGAGTTTGCATAGGAGGCGACATCAAGCGGCCTCCATCATTACAGATCCCGATCTGGCGATTTGTTCTGCCCCTTCTTCTCTTCGGTTTCCTGAGCCTCGCGCCAAGGCTTCTTCTGCTTGTAGCCTTCGAGTTCCTGCTTGAGCTGTTCGTCGTTTTCGCCATTGCCGCCGATCTCGACAGCCTTCGATGACCACTTGATGGCAGTCTCGAAGTCCCCCTTCTCGGCGTAGCCCGCAGCAAGCGTGCTAAGAATGTGCGAAGCCTTGTACTGCGTTAGTTCACAAGCTTTAAGTCCATACTCAATCGACTTATCGCCATTGCGAATCTTGTCGTCTGGCGAAGTCGCCAGCACCCAGGCCAAGTTATTGAGAATGCCCGAATCGGCCGGATCGATCTTCAGCGCCTCCTCATAATCCTTGATCGCATCGGTATGTTTGCCGAAGGCCAGATATGCATCAGCCCGAGATCGAAGCGCGGATGACTTTAGTTCCGTGTCTTCAATCCCCTCATCAAGTAGGTTCGTAATAATCTCCACGGCCTTGCGAGGTTTCTTGTCGGCGACGTAATAAGCACCCAGCTGCAATTGCAATCCCGAGGAATTGCCATTCTCTCCAATCGCTTCGATCACTTCCTTAAGATCGTCGATCGCCGCATCAAATTTCTTTTCTCTGGCGGAAGTGAAACTGCGGACCAGCAGCGCCTGAGGCAGACCAGGGACCGCCGCGAGCACCTCTTTGATATCGGCGCGGGACTCGGCAATCTTGTCGCAAGAAAGATAAGCCTCGGCTCGCTCGATTTGAAGCTGAAGTTTTTGTTCCGCTTGCTTCTCGGTAAGACGCTCAATGGCCGACGTGTAATCAGCCGCCGCAGACTCGTAGAGCTTCTTGCGCTCGGCTTCCTTCGCTTCTTCACGCATCTTGGATGCTTGTTCATCCGTCACTTTGGCGCGCAAGTAGAAGCCAAGAAAGTTCGTTGGCTGCGCCTCCGCAATTTTGGTAGCCAAACTCTTCGCTTCATCTAACTTACCCATCCGCAGGTACGAGTTCGAGAGCATGTCCGCGGCGACCATGTTGTCGGGATGCTTCTCGATGATCTTTTGCAAATAGCTATTAGTCTTTTCGACATCTTGCTTCGTCGCCCAATACTGAGCGAGTTGCAACAACACATCGGCGCTATTTTCATCCACTTTGAGCGCCGCTTCGAGATCGGCAAGCTTGTCTTCCTCTTTGTCACGCAACGTCGCTCGGCGCAGCAGCGCAAGAATGTGTTTTTCTTTGCTCCCCTCTTCCTTCCCGCCTTCCGCGGCCGTAACCGCCTTGTTCATCCATTCGAGCGCTTCTTCTTTGTTCTTTTGAGCCTCATCTCGATTCCGGCTCCCACGAATCGAAAGCCCGGCAAGCATCAAGTAGCCATCGACAAAAGTCGGATCGATTTCCACGGCGCGCTTGATATGAGCCGTCGCTTCATCCCGAACACCCGGACCAATGCCAAATCCTCGCGCCTGGGCAACGAGCCGTTCCGCTCGGCGAAACAGCGAGTCAACCAAGAGCTTCTTGGCGAACTTGGTGTTCGATTCATCGAGCCCCTTCGCCAGCGCTTTCTCCAGCAGCTCGATCACCGCCTTCTGCTCGACGATCGTCTCCGCCTTGAGCTTGAGATCTTCAGCCTGATCGAGCAATTCCTGTCCAGTCTTATCCGCCCCCGCGGCCGGCTCCTGAGCCAAACCGAACTGCGAACCTGCGGCAAAGATAATGAGGAACAAGACGAAGGGAGTAAGCAATTTCATGAATCAGTTCCTTCAGTTCAAGACCACCCAGTTCAGGGTCGTATAGTCGTGCGGCGGCCTGCTATGCATCTGTCAAGCCTATTATTAGCCCCCGGCGCGACGGACACCACCCCAATACTTTGAATTTCACGGCAGGTTTAGCCTCAGGGCATGTTTTGAGGCCAAGTGGCATGAGGTCGAATTGCGGATTTCGCGGCTACTTCGATGCGGTTGTTGGACATTTAGTTACTTGCCGGACCCGAAGAGGTAACATGGCTGAACCCGGAAGGGTGCTTGGCGTCTTTCTGTCATTGAAAGCGAATAGCAACCGAGGCGAGAACCGCGATGAAACGAGGCCGAGCAATGAACTCGTCGCCGCGAATGGCAAAAGACACCATGCCAGTGAAAAGCGGGAAGCAGAAAAAGGCCGAGTTGGAGGCGAAGCGAACACGTAAACGAAAAGAAGCCGAGGCGGAAAAGGCTGCCAAGGAAAATGCCCGGCAAGAGGCGAGCGAGCGGGCGCGGCAGAAGATTTTCGCACAGAAACGTCGCGAGGGCGTTGATGTGGAAATCGAAAAGCTCGCGCCCAACAAAAGCTACAGCAGGAACTCCCCGGCCTTCGTATCACGCGGCTACTACGTCGACATTCCTTTCGTCTGCAAATTCTGTGGCGGCAACTTCGTCTTCACTGGCAAGTGGCAGAAGTGGTGGTATGAGACGGTGAGGGCTAACCTCTGGTCGCGATTCAATCGCTGTGAGGCCTGTCAACTTAAACGAAACGCCACCAAGGAAGCCAAGCAACAGGAAGACGCCCGGCGAGCTGCCAAGAACAAGATTCAGAAGCTCCGTGCTGCGGGAAAACTCACGCCTAGCCTCGAAAAGGAACTTCTTGCCGCTGCTAGAAAGTAGCCCACTCCTCTAGGTATCCTACTACCGAAACCTCTCCCGCCTTTTCGGCAAGGATCAACTCCCATGCTCCAGAGCCCGCACCCGCACGCCACTCACCTCGTACTCGTACTCCTACTCGGCATCCCCTCCTCCCTCCAAGCCGAAGACCCCAAACCCCAAAAAATCTTCGACGGCAAATCCCTCGCCAACTTCGAATACAACGAAAAATATTGGCGAGTCGAAGAAGCCGCCATCATCGGCGAAATCCCCGCCGGCCAAACTCTCAAAAACAATGAGTTCATCTTTTGGAAAGGTGAAGTCGCCGACTTCGAGCTCACTCTCCAATTCAAAATCGAAGGCGACAAGTCCGCCAACTCCGGCATCCAATTCCGCTCCGTCCGAACCAAAGAAGGCGGCGCCATCGGCTATCAAGCCGACCTCGATCTCGGCGACGTCTGGCTAGGCCGCATCTACGACGAACACGCCCGCGCGCTGCTCACCGAGCGCGGCCAACGCGTCTCCATCGCCCCCGACGGTCGCCGCTGGAAAGATGAGTTCGCCCCCGTCGCCGATTTCAAAGCCCTCGCCAAACCAACCGAGTGGCAAACCTATCACATAAAAGCTCATGGCCCACATGTCGAGATTTGGGTAAATGAAAAGCTCTTCTCCGTCCTCGATGATCACCAAACCGGCGAGGCCGATTACAAAGGCCGCCTCGGCTTCCAACTCCACAGCGGACCCGGCCCCGTCAAAGTCCAGTTCAAGGACATCGAACTCAAACAAATCGGCGAAACCAAATTCCCTAGCCAACCCGCCGTCAAAGAAGATCCCAAGAATCGCCAGACGCAGAGTGCCGCGCTCTGGCACTTGCGCCCCAACCCCGCGAAACCCACGCCCGTCGACAACGACGCCGCCCAGGCCACCGTCGCCGGCATGATGCTAACCGAAGGCTTTCAAGCCGAGCTCATCGTCGCCGAGCCCGATCTCCATCAGCCGATCGCCTTCACCTTCGACGAACGCGGGCGCATCTGGGTCGTCGAAGCCCATAGCTACCCCAACAAGCAACCCGCCGGCCAAGGCAAAGACAAAATCCGCATCTTCGAAGACGCCGATGGCGATGGTTGCTTCGAAGCGCACAAGACATTCACCGAAGGACTCAACCTCGTCAGCGGCATCGAACTCGGTTTCGGCGGCGTCTGGATCGGCGCCGCGCCCGAGCTGCTGTTCATTCCCGACGCCGACAAAGACGACAAACCCGACGGCCCGCCGCAAACCCTGCTCGACGGCTTCGGCTACCAAGACACCCACGAAACCCTCAATAGTTTTCAATGGGGGCCAGACGGCTGGCTCTACGGCAACCAAGGCGTTTTCAATACCGCATCCATCGGCAAGCCCGGCGCACCACCAGCCGAACGCACCACCCTCCGCGCAGGCGTATGGCGTTACCACCCCACTCGGCACAAATTCGAAGTCTTCGCGCACGGCGGCAGCAATCAGTGGGGCCTCGCCTTCAATGACCTGGGCCATCTCTTCATGACCCACTGCCGCAGCTACTGGGGCGGCGGCGGCACGACCTACGTCATTCAAAATGGCCACTTCTGGAACCAAACCAACGGCAACTATCCCGATTTCATTTCGAACTCCGCCCCGCCCGGCATTCCGCACCTCATGAATTTCCTCCCCGCCTCCGCCAAGTATGACTCGGGCGAAGGGGGCGCCGGCAAGAAGGGAACCGATCTTGTCTACGGCGGCCATTCGCACGTCGGCACGATGATCTACCTCGGCGACAACTGGCCCGACATCTACCGCGACCACCTCTTCACCCACAATCTCCACGGCCATCAGATCAACCACCAGCACAACGTCCGCGAGGGCTCCGGCTACGAAACGCTCCACGCCGGCAGCGATATTCTCTACTGTCCCGACCCCGCCTACGTCCCCGTCGATCTCAAATTCGGCCCCGACGGCGCCGTCTACATCATCGACTGGGTCGACAAGCAGCACTGCCACAACCCCCGCGGCGAAACCTGGGACCGCACCAACGGGCGCATCTACCGCATCTCCTGGCGCGAAACGTTTAAGCCGGCCAAAGTCGATCTCGGCGCCAAGACTGACCTGGAGTTGGCACAATTGCAAACGCATAAGAATCGCTGGTACGGGCGCATGGCGCGGCGGATTTTGCAGGAACGGGCCGCCAAAAACCGCGTTTCTCGCGAGTCCGCACGATACTTAAGTTCCGAACTGAAAGCTGATAGTGATCACTCAGTTCTCACTTCTCTTTGGGCGATGTCCGTCACAGATGAACTACATCAAGAAGGGGATATCTTTAAGGTGTTTGGTCATAAGAACGGCGAAGTTCGCGCATGGGCAATTCGATTTACTGCCGAAGTTGGTGTAGAAAGAGGTAAAGTCATTAGCCCTACCAAGTACTCATCACTCACTACCGACTTAATTCTAAGCCAGAACCGAAAAAACTCGCCACAGCAGCGATTGATCGACGCCTCCGCCATGACGCAATTCGATATTCCCGAGCGATTCAAGATTGCAGAATCATTGGCCTCAATGGCCTACGACGCCAACGACCGCTTCCTCCCCAAAATGATCTGGTTCGGCCTCGCCGAAGCCGCCGCCAAAGACCCCGCGAGGGCGCTCAAACTCGCCGACGAAACCAAAATGCCATCCCTCGCCGATAGCATCCATTGGTATCTCTCACGCAACCCCGTCGGGCGCTCGCTGATCCTCAAAAAGATCATCGCTGCGAAGGACAAAGAAACCGCCTTCCATCTTCTGACTCTCTTGCATTTCGGCCTTCAATATGATTCCTCACTCCCGATGCCCAAAGAATGGCCCGCCGTCGTTGAGCGTTTCATCCCAACCCGAAGCGTAAGCAAGGCTCCCTCCCCCATCCCAACCCGAAGCGTAAGCGAGGCTCCCTCCTCCATCACAACCCGAAGCGTAAGCGAGGACAGAAGTGCACAAGACCCCCGCACCAACCAAATGATCCGCGAACTCTCCGCCGTCTTCGGCGACGAAAAAGTTCTTGCCGCTATGCGCGCTCAAGTGGCCAACCATGACGCTCCCATCGAAACTCGCCGTGGCGCCCTTGCTGTCCTCAAGCGAGTCAGCGATGAAAAGGCGATCGATGTCTATCTCGATCTGCTTACTGACTCCTTTTTGCGAAATGAGGCCATTGACCTTCTAAGCAAATCGAACGACCCAAAAATCGCCGGCAAACTCATCACGTACTTCTCGACCTTCGACGAATCGGGAAAAGCGGCCGCGCTGAGCGTACTAACAAGCCGAGTCGCCTTTGCGAGCAAACTGATGGATTCAGTCGAAGTGATTTCGACAGTGTCGATCCCCAAAACGAGCCTTAACGCTCTCCAAATATCGCGAATCCACCTTTTAGGCGATGCCGACCTCCAAAAGCGCGTCGAAAAACTCTATGGCAAAGTCGGCGGCACCTCCGAAGAATCGAAGGCCACGATCGCCAAACTCAAAAACACCTACACCACCGCCCCCCTCTGGGCCTACAGCGCCGGCCGCGGCGCCGAGACCTTCAAAAAGCAATGCGCAACCTGCCACTCGATGGACGGCAAAGCAGTTCCCCTAGGCCCCAGCCTCGCCGGCTCCTGGCGCCACGGCCTCAACTACTTCCTAGACAACATCGTCGACCCCAACGCCGTCGTCGGCGAAAACTTCCGCACCACACTCATCACAACTACCTCCGGCACAGTCATCTCCGGCCTCCTAGAAAGCGAAACCGAAACCGCCGTCATCCTCCGCACGGCCGAAAAGCAAATCACCATCCCCAAAAACGAAATCGAAGAGCGCAAACTCATCGACCAATCGATCATGCCCACAGGCCTGCTCGATAAGCTCAGCGAGATCGAAACGATTGAGCTACTGAAATACCTGACGGAGCAGAAATGAGCATCATCTAAGAAATCACTCTTCCCTTTTTTCCTCTCTGTGCTCCCTGTGACTCTGAGTTTCAAATGCATTGCAAAACACAGAGTCACAGGGAGCACAGCTAGACATCAAAGTAAGAAAGCTCAGTCACATCCGTGAATGAAAATCCATATGCCTCCCCTGCACAAGCAGCTACCTCCATCACACCGCGCCGAGCCATTCTCAATCGACTTCGTCCTCCCGCCATCGGGCTGTTGGTCTCTTCGGGCATGATGCTGGTCATTTATGGAATGAACGCACTTGCGATCGCAATTCCCTACGTGATCGGAAACCTTGAATTAGCGAATACGCTGCTCGGATCGTTGAGGCCATTCTGGTACGCCCACCTGGGCATGGCGACCGGCAGCGTGATCGGCTTCTATACCGGCGTACAATTGCTCCGTGGTCGTCAGTACAACATTTGCATCATTGGCGCAATCCTAGCGGCGATTCCGATGATCACGCCATGTTTTGTGCTAGGAATCCCCTTCGCCATCTGGGCCCTCGTCGTTCTCCTCCGCAAAGACACCCGCGCCGCCTTTGCGGAGTCAGTATGACGTCGTCCCCTCAAAATCCATTCGCCCCGCCAAAAGAGAATGGCCCGCTGCCATTAGCGGAACTCAATCGCCTTCGGGTCAAACAACTGCTCTGGTGGCCCGCCCGCCTGATGCTCGGTTTGGGCGTCATGACGCTCCTCTTGATAGCGATCATCGGCGCAATGTGTGGCTTCATGTCGCTTTTCCTTCCCGACTTCGGCGCCCCCTTCGGCCGTTTCCTTTCGCAAAATCCCTGGATCTCCGCCGGAATCCTAGCGACGATTCTGGGCAGCTTGTTTTGCATTTATGGCGGAGTCCAAATGCTCCACCTGCGCCGCTACGGGCACTGCCTGACCGCAGCGCTGGTCATGACCATTCCCGGAACCTCGCCCGGCTTCTGGTTCGGCTGGATCTTCGGCATCTGGGCGCTCGTAATCCTCCTCCGCAAAGACACCCGCGCCGCCTTCAGCAACGAATCGCCATTGAGCCCGGAACGAAAGTGACGGGAGTTTGATTTCCGCCAAAAGCAAAATCATGCAAACCAGCGAAAACCCCTATGCCTCGCCGCAAGAAGTAAGCTCCGTCGCGCCCACTTTAACGAATCGGCAACTCGTCAAGAAAAGGCTGTTTCAGCCTGGGCTCGTGACGGTCATCAGTGGGCTCTTGATGACCTTGTTGAGCGTGTCACAGTTTCATTTTTACTTAGTTAACTACTTGGAGATGACTGGCCGATCCCCAAGTTCAGCCCGTCATTTTGGTACTTTGGCAATTTTCTTGGGCATGATGCTAGTGGGAAGCCTAATCTGCATCTACGGCGGCGTTCAAATGTTGCGCGTCAAGCACTACAGAGTTTGCGTCTTTACCGCAGTGGTCATGACGATTCCATTCACCTCCCCCTGCAATTTGATCGGCTTGGTGATCGGCATCTGGACGCTCGTCCTCCTTCTACGCAACGAAACCTGCGCCGCCTTCGCGGAGCCAAACTAATGCAAGATGACGAAAACCCATGCACGTCACCAAAAGCCAACCAAGAGCGAGTTCCCGCGCACAAATCACCGACGAACGCGCCTGCCAAAGAATCCATGTTCAATTTGGATGGCGCGGCGATGGGATTGCTCATTGTCTCCTCTTTTGAACTCCTCTATCTGGCGCCAATAGCCGGCGCTCTATTACTCGGGGCAACGACCGGCCCTGCTTCGGGAACAACATCGCTTCAAACTCCGCTTAGCGTATCTACAGCGCTCGCCCTCTGTCTTCGATCGACGCTGATAATGATCAGCGCCTTTTGCATGCACAAACGAAGGTTCTATGGCTTCGCACTGCTCGGCGCAATCTTGCCTTTTACGGGAATCGTCTTCGTGCCGCTTTGGTTCAGTATCCCCTTTGGAATCTGGGCCTTCGCCATCCTCCTCCAAAAAGACACCCGCGCCGCCTTCGCAGAAGCGAACTAATGTCAGACGACCAAAACCCCTACCAGCCGCCGCAAGAATTGGATTCCACTGAAAGCCTCGACAGACAAAAGGCGTTCAAACCGCTGGTATGGCCCGCGATCGCCTTACTAGTCAGCGGAGTCTTAGCGCTGTTAACGCGGATGCTCTTCTTTGCCCTCGTTGTTTGGGCAAAAACCTATGAGCAGGGAGTTGTCGCCGCCGACTTAAAGGATGACTTTGATAACTACTGGTACATTTTTATCGCCATGCTCCTAGCTGCCCTTGCAACAATTTATGGCGCCATCCAGATGCTCCGGGGACGGCAGTTCTCGGCTTGTGTCGCAGGCGCAATCACCGCTTGCATTCCTATTTTAGGTCCGTGCTACGGCCTAAGCATCCCCTTCGGCTTTTGGGCTCTTCAGGTACTTTTTCGCGACGAGACCCGAGCCGCCTTCGCCGAAGTAAAATCATCCCCATGACCGAAAATTCCTACGCCTCCCCCGAATCCCCCGCAGATTGGCCAACGCAATCCCGCGTTCAATCGCTCAAGTGGCTGCGTGGCGCGGCGCTCGGCATGATTGCCATGGCCTCCTTAGAGTTGATCGGCAGCGGCATCGCTCTGATCCTCTTTCCGATTCAGATCGCATTCGCGCTCGTCTTGAATTATGCCACTGAATTTCCGCCCGCGTTTATCGCTCTCCAATTTCTCCTGGCGCTGGCCATTTTCCTTCGCGGAATCGTGATGGTCATCGGCGCATGGCACATGCGAAACGGAGAAAACTATCGCAAGGCGCGCGTAGGCGCCATCGTTTCAGCGCTCGGAATCCACTTCCCCCTCACCTGGTACAGCACCCCCTTCGGCATCTGGGCTTTCATCCTCCTCCGCCGCGAAAAATATAAAAAACTATTTAACAGTTAACAGTCAGTTGCACCTGCAATTGCGCCCGGCTTTTGCCACCAACTGCCACCAAGAAAAGCAACCACGAGAGCTTGCCACCGTTGCCACCATTGCCACCAACTTTTCCCGCCACCAACCGCCACCTCCGCCACCTGCCACGAGAGCCCGCCACCACCGCCACCCGCCACCAACTCCCGCAACCCGCCTCGCCCCATCGTGAATCCCTGCCTACCATGCACTAACCCGTTCAAGGAATCCCGCATGGCAAACGCAAAAATCGACGTCGTCGGACAAAACGACCTTCCCGTCGTCGCCGACATCTACAACCAGATGTTCCGCCCCACGAAAGACGTCGCGTTTTTCCGCCGCCGCTTCCTGGGCCGCTACAACCCGCTGATCCTGGTCGCCACGCTCGACGAACGCCCGGTCGGGTTCTTCTGCGGCTTCGAACTCAAGCCGAGCACCTTTTTCGCCTGGCTCTACGGCGTGCTCCCCGAGTTCCGCCAAGTCGGCGTCGCCTCCCAACTCGCCGAAGCCGCCCACGCCTGGGCCGCCGAGCATGATTACTCGCTCGTCCGCTTCGAGTGCCAAAACCAACACCGCGCCATGCTGCAAATGGCGATCACGCTCGGCTACGACATCATCGGCGTCCGCTGGGACAGCGACCGCAACGCGAATCTAGTGATCTTCGAAAAAACAATCGGCCCCGGCGACGGGGCTGGAGGAGACTAGGCCGGAGGCGATTAACTTAACCCCGCCCCTCAGCAGGCTGATTCGCCGCCAGTTGCGACAAAACCTGTAGCACGCCATTGAGATGCGCTAGCCGCGGACCATACCGATCCACAAACTCATTCAGCGCGAACTCGCCATCCATGAGATTGTCTTCAGAGTAGACGACCTCGTCCGCAATGCCCTTGAGATATTCGGTCTGTACTTTGCTCAGCGCTTCGGCGGCAGTGCGACATTGCTTCGCGAGTCCCGGGTTGGCCTGCTTCCAAGCATTGAGTTCGCCAACCCGCTGTCGCTGCCCGGCGTTGACCTGCTGAATCAAGTCTTCGAGCAGCTGCGTCTGCCGCTGCTGGACGCACAGCATCTCCCGCATGATGCAGGTCAGTTCCCAGCCGACATCTTTTCCCGTGGAGCGCACCTTGGGAGTGGGCGTCGAGTCCGCGGTAACGTCGATACGAAACATCGCGGACAAGGCATTCGGATCATTCGTCATCCAACCACTCCGGGATCTTTGAATGAGTGCAAATTGCAGGCAAAACCACGCTGCCCAGGCGGCCGAGCGAGGCTGACCGGAAAAATAAGCGATAAAAGATCAGTATAGACACGAGTTTTGAGGAATGTCGAGCATTCGGCGCCGCGACGGCGCTGCTGGCGCGGGCAATGCTGGCTAGCGGCTTCAATTCTCCCGCTAAAGTCGTCACTTTCGCTATCCCGATGCAGCTTACAGGCACGCACCGCTGATTCTCCTCTTTGAGCCAATTTCCATATGGACGTCCGTTCGGCCCCCGCGCCGCTGGTTGGTTTCTTTACCGTGGTCCGCTCCGCCGAGCAGGTTCTGCTGGGCGGCCTCCTCTTGCTCAACGCCCAAAGCCGCCCCCTCGAGTTCCACTGCACCGCCCCCGTCAAACCAAACCGGGCGCAAGAAATCTTATACGGCCCCACGCTGCTCCCCTTCCTTTGCGGCGAGCAAATAGGCAGGGCGCTCCTGGCTAAATGCACCCACGCCCCGGTCCTGATCTTCACCGACAGCGAGCCCGGCCTTTGGCTTCGCGAAGTCAGCGACTGCCCCGTGATCTGCGTGCCCGCGCCGGAATCGTCAGCGAACATTCTGCATCGCTTCAAACTAGGCGAAGTCTCCGCCGCCATCAGCAATCGCCTCGGCGACGATGAGGCGACGGTACTCGATCGCTTCACCCCCTTCGCGACCCTAGTCAATCCGCTAGAGCCCTTCGCCCGCATTCGAGAAGCCATCGAGGAGGCCCAAAAAGTAAACACGCCACGCGCCGCATAGGTGACTGCCATTGGTAGCAACCGCATTTGGAGGTAACGAATTGGGATCGCCCGAGAGTGAAGTTCGTGTCGATTCTTGGCAGGTGTGCGGAGATGCGCCTGGAGTTACGTCCAAGCAGGAACTGGGATTCTCGGCGCCAACGGCCGCAACGCTCTCGCTCGGTGCAGCGAAAGTAAGCGTCGCGTCGATCCCGCTGCGATCGCGCGCCATCGCTGTGCGGACGTTTCGGTTTGGCGCCCCCGTCGTTCAGGCGGCGCCTGACAAGGAAAAGGCCGCCGCGCCTGCGGAACCGATCGTCTTCGCGAAGCCGCCATCGCTCGATCGTAAACCGACGGCGCCGCCCAAGGACGTGATCCGCCTGGAAGATCGCCTCTTCTATTTGCTGCAGCCGCCGCTGGAGATTGTCTTCGCGGCGGATAAGCTCGCGTTGCCGTTTGATCCGTTTCCCTACCAGTTTGATGGCATCGGCTTTCTCTTCGCGCGGCATGCGGCGATTCTGGCTGACGAGATGGGCCTCGGCAAAACGATGCAGTCGATCTGCGCGATTCGGCTGCTTATTCGCTCGGGGCATGTGACGAAGGTGCTGCTCATTTGCCCCAAGCCGCTGATGACGAACTGGCGGCGTGAGTTTGCGCAATGGGCGCCAGAGCTTACCGTGGCGATCATCGAAGGGGACGCCGCGAAGCGCCGCTGGCTTTGGGAGCAGGAAGACCTGCCGATCAAAATCGCGAACTACGAACTCTTGGCCCGCGATCAGGAATCGTTCTTGCATCCCGCGAGCCACTTTGATCTCGTGATGCTCGATGAGGCGCAGCGGATCAAGAATAGCGCGTCCACTACCGCCGAAATCGCCTGCCAAATCCCCAGAACTCGCAGCTGGGCGCTGACGGGCACGCCGATTGAAAACACGCCTGATGATTTGGTGGGGATTTTTGAATTTCTGGCCCCACGGCAATTGCATAAAGGGATGCCGATCAGGGCGATGGCGGAGGCCGTGCGAGACTATATCTTGCGGCGCACCAAAGATATGGTCATGACCGATATGCCGCCGCGGCTGATGCGCGATGCGGAGATCGAACTGCATCCGGCGCAGCGCTGCGCGTACCAGATGGCCGAGGAAGAGGCGGTGATTCAGCTCAACAACCTGGGCGACTCGATCACGATCCAGCATGTGTTCGAGAAAGTGCTGCGGCTCAAGCAAATTTGCAATTTCGATCCCGTCACCGGCGCGAGCGCTAAGCTCGAACGGCTTGAAGCCGATCTTGAGGAAGTCGCTGCCAGCGGTCGCAAGGCGATCGTGTTCAGCCAGTGGGTCCAGTCGATCGATCGATTGCAGGCCGCGCTCGGGCGGTTCAACCCCCTCTGCTATCACGGGCGCATTCCCAGCAACCAACGCGATGGAGTGATTGAGCGGTTCAAGACTGATCCGAAGTCGAGCGTGCTGCTGATGAGTTACGGCGCGGGGAGCGTCGGGCTCAATTTGCAGTTTTGCAATTACGTTTTTCTCTTCGACCGGTGGTGGAACCCGGCGATTGAGGATCAGGCGATTAATCGCGCTCATCGGATCGGCGTTAAGGGGGCGGTTACGGTCACCCGTATGATGTCGCTGGATACGATCGAGCAGCGGATTCATGAGATCCTTGAGCACAAGCGGCAAATCTTCGCGACGGTGCTCGCCGACGCGGGGTCACCTTCGAGTTTGGGGATGAATGAGTCGGAGATTTTTGGGCTGTTTAATTTGAAATCGCCGTTGCGGGTTCGGCATAAGGGTGCGGCGTAGGTCGCGATGGAAAAGGGCTTGTTTTTGCGAAGTGGCCCAATCGGCCCAACTTGGCCACACTCAGGGAATGTGGTCAAGTTCGATGGTCAAGTTGGGAGTTGGGGCGGAGAGTTGGTGGCAATGGTGGCAACGCTGGCAAGCACTCGTGGTTGGTGGCGATGGTGGCAGTTGGTGGCAAGAATCGGGCGCGGTTGCAGGTGCGATTTGGGGGTTGGAAAAGGGTATGTTTTTGGCACATGGCCCAGATATCCTCTCTCTGGGCACCTTTTCAGCAGGTGGTCCAGATGGCCCGGTTTGGATGGTTGTTTGAACGACATTGGGTGGGCCTCCGGGTGGAGTTTTTGTGGGGGCGGTTTGGGTAGGGTGGGCCTTTTTATTATTGGGGAAGAGTGGCGCTATTTGTGCGATATTTTTGAAAAGATTTCTTGCCACTGATTTCACGGATTAATGCGGGTAGCAGGGATGAACGCAGATGCGGGGGGAGGATCGCGGAAGGGCGGAAATGGGAGGGGTGTTTAGTGGGCTGGACGCATTTTGATTTTTCGGACCGCTTCAAAACACTGAATTCGTATTCACGCAGCCTGCGGCACCCGGCGAAATCGATTAAGCTTGGGTCATAGGTGCGAGTGCGCAGTCATAGTGGGCTGGGAAAGTAGAATGCCGCCCTTTTTCCCCACTGACCGGCTACTTTTCCGCGATAACGTCAATGGCGCGGACCACTAGCAGTTTCGTCTCGTAATAGATGCGGAGTTCAGCTTCGACCGGATCGCGCGGCACCAGGATTTCCGCTTCGATTTTCAATTGGCGCTGATTTCGCATCACGTTGCAGCCCCTGGTTTGGATCATCTCTGGATTGGGACCGCGGGTGAAAAGTCGAATATGCCAGCCTACAAACCCCTCCGGAAAATCACTGCGTTTGGCCAATAGTTCGAGTTTGACCTTATCAAATTTCTTGAGGGTTGCTTTTGCGTCTTCCCTGGTAATGTCTTGGCCGTCGAGGATGAATTTTTCGAGCGGCGGGAGTTTTTCATTGGTAGTTTGGGCGGCTTCCTCTTGCTTGTTTTTTTCTTCCGCTCGCTGTCGCTGGGATTCGGGGTCGAATCGTTGGAGAAGTTCCTTCATTTCCGGCGGCGGGCCTGATCCGGATTGCTTATTGTAGTCTTCCATTTGCTTTTTAAGCATGTCATTCACTGCACGGCGGCGAGATTCTTCGGCTTGACGGGCCTCTTCGCGGAGCCGCGCCTGTTCCGCTTGATATTCTGGCGTCTGTGTTTTGGCGCGCCATTCGGCATAGACTCGTTGGCTTTCTTTGTCGGCGGCGATTTTTGCTTGAATGGCCTGCTGGGCTTGTTGCTTTTTGAAAGCGATTGCGTCGTTGATGGTCTTGGGATGATAGATATCGCCGTAAGTGATTGCGGCCATCATCAGTGCTAGACCGATGAGCTCGGCGACCATGAGTTCATCCCAGACGTATTTGCGCTCAAAGCCAAATTTCTTACTGTGACGCCACACGAAGAAGCAAATCGTGAGCGAAAATAATTCGGTCAGTCCTAGCACCAACGCGGCGCCATAATAATTCTTGATGCCGATCAGCTGGATCATTGAGGCGATGGAAAACGTCAATGCTCCACCGAGTGGTGGTCGGTTTTCGATCAAAAAGATGCCGTTGTAGTACATCAGCCCCAGCAGAAGGACGATGCCGCAGTGCAGCCAAAAACCCCAAGGGCGACTCAGAATCGTTCCCCACGCGATGGCGAATGACAACATGGCGACGAGAGTGGCCAAGTCGAGTTGCGCCCTTTGGGCGCCTTGATAAATGGCAAAACTTGCAAACGCAAAAGCGACGCTGATCTGAATAAGCGCCACGACTACGGCTGCGGGCAAGAAGGAATCCGAAGGACGGTCAGGAGCGGGTTTCATGTGGTAATGAGTATTTGATAGGAATTACCGGTGGATCGATGTCGAGCGGGGCGCTTCTACTTCTACGCGGAGCCCCGTTTCGGCGGAGGAATTGTAATCGATGGCGGTGGGTCCACGGGAAAATTTGGGTCGAGGGTTTTGTTTTGGCAGCCAGCGTTCTTTGAAGCTTCCTTCGGGGGAATTAAAAGGGGACATTCTAAAAAGGCACTAACTTAAGGCCCTAACCCGGGAGTTTCAATGGCTTTCTGCAATTCAGCTCGGGCGTTTCATGAGGGGGGAATCCTTTGGGCCGCCGTTTACGGACACGGGGCTCGTAACGGCCGGGGCGATGCAGATTGACGATCAGATTGGATAGTCGGGAGTCAGCTTCGGCGGACAGGATTCAACGCAACGTATCGATGAAGCTGATTCGTTCGACGTCAACTTTTTGTGGTCGCGCGGCGTCCCTCATCACCATCCGCACGAGGTTGTAAACCAGCACGAACATCAGAGCCTCCTTCTGCACGCCCTCGCGGAGAATCAAAGGGGTCCCGTTGTTTAGCAACATTGTGATTGCTTTGCTGGGGCGATGGCAAGGCCACCGCGAGCCGATGAAGCCGGCGGGCTTTATCATGCTCTTCATCGTGGGAATTCGCGGGCGGCGATCTTTCGCCAAGAGGCAGATTTCGAGGCTTTCGAGAGGGTGCGATCCACTCCCTGCGCGTTTTACGCGGCGATTTTTGCGGGGGTTTTCGGGATTTCCACGGGAGTTGCGGTTTCGCGTTGACGTAGCGCCAAGCGATAGACTTTTTCCCA